>DAIMEA010000396.1:0-4302 GCA_036725585.1 Prolixibacteraceae bacterium
TCAATATCCTTCCAGTATTTCATTGCCTCCTCAACCGTTGGAACGGGTGGGTGTAGATCATGTACAGGGAAGCTGTGATCCCCTTCCCTGCTACATCCCCTACAGCTACCAGCAATCGGTCGTTGTCGATCATGAAATAATCGTATAAATCGCCGCCTATGTCGAAGGCTGATTCACTCAGGGCGTACAACGAAAATTCTTTGCGGTTGGTAAAAGCGGGAGTGATTGCCGGAAGCAGGTTACGTTGCAGTTTCTTAGCCAGCTTCAGGTCATTTTCCAACTGGATATTTCGCTCGGATGTCTTTTGAATAATCTCTTCAAGCATCCCTATCTGATTTTTATGCTTTTCGTAAACTTTTGCCAGGAAATGGACCTCGTTTCCTTCAAACTGCACTTCGGAACTTTTCCCTTCCTTTTCTCCTATCAGGGCGGATAATCTCTTGTATGGCCTTGAAATAAAAGAATTTATCAGTCCAATAATTCCCCCGCCCAACAGAATGAATAACAAAGAGATCAGGAGGAAGGAAGTTGGATTTCGTGTTTCATACCCTTTCGATTGACCGGGGAATATAAGGTAGCAGAAACATAAATGAGATGCCGGATTGCAGGTCACAGCCAGAAAAGCCCGGCCCTTTTCCGGAAAGAGAACGGAATAGCTGCCAGAAAGAGAATCAGGAGCAGTCCGTAACGACTGAAACAAATGCTCCAGAAAGGCATCGGGTTTGTCCAGCTCATTGAAGTTGGCCGATTGGTATAACAGCGTATAATCTGTGGAAAAAACCAACCAAAATTCCGATTCGGGTAAATCGGGCTGCAGGATGCCTTTGTTGTCAAATGATGGGCATTCCCCTTCGAATGATCCCCGCCCAATTTCATGTTCCAATACCTGAAGTTTTTCTTCCGTTAAGCGGATTAAAATGCTTTTCTGATTGGATTTTAAAAACATGAAAAATACACAAATCATAAGAACGGAAAGAATCCCGTAATTGAGCAAATGATAAATATTTAAGCGAGCAAACAGTGTTGTTTTTTTCATCCGAACCGTACAAAATGCGATTTTTATTGAATGCTCCAATTTACAAAAAAGAGGACGATAATCGCATATCATTTTCAAAAAGGATGATTGCATGCCCGTCTACATGCGTTCCTGCTCTCCGGGAAGATTGTTCTGAATTTCATCTTGGGGAAAATGCCAAAGAAACAGGGATAAAAAAAGCAAAAAGAAGGGAAGCCCGACGTGGGTCTCCAGCGTCGTATCGCCCAGGCAGGCAATACCAATGATGATCAGCAACAAAACCATCAATGGGTTCCTGAATTGTTTTTTCTGGCGAATAGCAAAAAACAGGAGCCAAAGTATGACAGCAAATCCGGGGACTCCAAATTTGACAATGTAATTAAGATATTGATTGTGAACATTAAATCGAAATTCAGGATACAATCGAGATTGAATCCGTTCGAAGGCTTTTTCGAATTCAATCCGGTAATTTCCTGTGCCTATTCCCCAGAAATGATGCCGGATGATGTCCCAGGCTGCTTTGGTATATTCAATTCGCTGTGAGAGCGATTGGTTGTTTGGGTCGCCTGTTTGAGAATAATGGTATAACTCCCAGATAGTTTGATAGATACGTGGATACAGAGTGTACTTTTTTTCGGCAAAAAGATAATTGGCCATACCCGAAAGTATGTTGTTTACGTCACTAGAATCGAGGGCAGCCACACCGGCAGAATCTTTCTTTAAGCCTTTGCTGGTCATATACCGGACCAATGTATCGTATACCCGGTAACCAGCAGCGTCTTGTTCGTCGATTTTCACAGTACTGATCGAATTCCATGATTTTTCCAGTTCCGCATCGCACAGATACCAGTAAACATGAAAGCCATTTTCCAATAAATGATTGGATGTATCAAACCAGTATGAATTCCCCGACGCAGTGCGTAATGAAAAATCAGGCTCGGTTTCGTTTATATGAAAAAACCGATAGGCAATTCGTCCCACATAAACTGGAGGCACCAGCAAGAACAGCAGCAAAAGCAGTCCCAGGCCTCGTTTTACCCAGCGCTTGGGAGCTTTACGGATTAGACCAACCAAAAAGACGATTCCACTGCCCAAAAGGGTCAGAAACCCGATTAATGACTTTTGAAAACCCAGGAAAATCAACAGCCAAATACACCAAAGAATCAATCCGAATACAGGGATGCTGCCAATGACGGGTAGACGTTTCATTCGAGCATAAACCAATACATAAATTGAAAAAACAATTTGCAGGGAAAATGCAACATGTGATACATAAGAGGCATCGCGTACATCGGTAATACCAAAGTGCTCGTGCATCAATAATTTGAGGGTGGCGACCAGGGTTGCAGCGCCAACAATAACGACATAGGACAGCAAAAAAAGCCCGCGTTTCCGGTCGTTCATTTTGGGCATAAAAGCGACTCCCAAGGGAATCAGTATCCAAAATATATTTTTTTTCAGTTCATACATTCCGGTGTTTGCATCGCGGCAAAACAGACAGCCGAGGAGGTAGATCAGAAAAACGCCGATAAGGGCCCACAGAGACTTTTCCCGGGCGATCCACTCAATTTTTTGCCGAAAATTGCCGGTCAGAAATGCCAGAACAAACAGGGCAACCGAAGAAATACTCAGGATCGATTCGGAAAAAGATAGTCCGAAAACCAGTAGCAAGGCAGCTACATACGAAGCATTTTCGTTAAACAACCGGATTACGTTTCCCCTTCTGCTCATGTCTGAATCAATCGATATGAAATGGAGGGCTTAAGATACGATCTTTTTTTTGGGCTTCCATCCCAGCTCTGTGAAAAGTTCGTCCGCATCATCCGGAAGATATCCGGTTAAGTCTTCCCCGTGTTTCATCCATTGCCGTGTTCCTGTGAAACAGGTTGATAGAGCAGCAATTTTCGACGCCTTCGCGAGACTTTCAAACGCAGCACAGCCTGATGAAAAAAACCAGCAAAATGCACCATGCAATATGTCGCCGGCTCCAAGAGAATCGACAGCGTGAACCTGCGGAACCGGAATGGATCCTCCCGTTGAAAAGATAGCCTCCTCCCCTCTCGAAATGGCGGCGAAACCTACGCCCTGATCCCGTAAAAACGAGAAAACGCTTTCGACAGAATCGGTGCCCGGAGGATGAAAATTAGCCGAGCAGATCGCAACATCGGTCCAGGGAAGCAATGCAGCTAATGAAGGCTTCCAGCTTCCCCCGTCGAGAACGACCGGAATTCCCCTTTTTTTCGCCTGTTGACAAAGCGGTTCCGAAAGCTCGGGATAAAAACCATCAGTAAGGAGAAAATCATATTCGCCGACATCGATGTTTGTTTCTCCGCTATGCTCCAACGGATCGGGATGATGGGTGAGAATCGTCCGTTCACTCGTATTTCGGTTTGTGAAAATGGTGGCAATGGTTGGCTGAAAGACTTGGCCCTCAAGATAATCGTCGACAAAAACACGATGCCGGGCAAAATCGTTTCTCAGAAAATCGCGGAAAGGATTCTCCCCGATACAGGTCAGGATATGGGCATTACCCCCCAAAAAGGAATATGTGAGCGCTGCGTTTGCCGCCGGCCCGCCGGCCGAAACAAGCGGCGCTTCTGTTTTGATTTTTGAATTGGGCTTCGGATTTTCGTCAACGAAATACTGTATGTCGACCGTGGTGAGACCAATGAATAATCCTTTCCGTTTCATTGAACAGGTTTTAAGCAAAAACAGGTCGTATTGTCGGATTCATTTTCGATTCCAAAAGCCAAAAATCACATACTTCCGATTGTATATCAGGTATTCATCGCGCCACAAACCGTCAGTACCTGGCCGCTGACATACGACGAAAGATCGGATGCGAAAAAGGCAGCAACTTTTGCTACTTCTTCGGGTAGTCCGCCCCGTTTCAGGGGAATATTGGCTTCCCAGGCTTTACGGATTTCTTCGGGCAACTGAGCGGTCATTTCGGTGATGATGAAACCGGGCGCAATGGCATTGCAGCGGATATTGCGGGCGCCGAATTCCCGGGCTGCCGATTTTGTGAACCCAATCATCCCTGCTTTCGACGAGGAATAGTTGATCTGGTTGGCATTTCCGGAAACCCCGACCACCGAACTCATGTTAATGATGCTTCCCTGTCCCTGCTTCCACATAATGGGTTGAACCGCCTTTGTGAAATTGAAAACTGATTTTAGGTTGACATTGATAACCAGATCCCATTGTTCTTCAGACATTCTCATCAGGAGGGCGTCTCGGGTAATTCCGGCGTTATTTACTAATACATCAATTTTTTCGAAGTCTTT
>DAIMEA010000397.1:0-4293 GCA_036725585.1 Prolixibacteraceae bacterium
AATCCTCCAAAATGTTCAAAAACGGGATTCGATCGATCAGAGCCGAGACGCGAGTCCCCTGAAAAAGGCGCCCGACGCCCTACTTCTCGATAACAGCTCGATGACCCGTGAAGAACAGCTTGCATGGGTCCTCGACCGGGCTAATTCGATCATGAAGCAAAAATGAAGATTGAAATCGATATAAACTCCGGCTTTTGTTTCGGCGTGAAACGGGCAATTGGAATTGCAGAAGAAGCATTGCATAAGGGCAGTGAATTGTATTGCCTGGGCGATATCGTTCATAACCAGGAGGAAGTTGATCGTTTGTCGAAATTGAAAATGAAAACCGTTCAAAAAGATACAGTTCTGAACCTGAACGGTAAAACTGTGATGATCCGCTCGCATGGCGAGCCTGTTTCGACCTATAAGCAACTGGAAATGGGCAACAACACTATTGTGGATGCCACATGCCCGGTTGTCCTGAAACTACAAAAACGGATCCGCGAATCGTACGAAAAACTCCGGGAAATAAACGGACAACTGGTCATCTTTGGCAAAAAAGAGCATCCGGAAGTCGTTGGGCTGAACGGGCAGATCGACGAACAGGCCATTGTGGTCAGTAAGGAATCCGATCTGGGCCAAATCGATTTTTCACGGCCTGTTGAACTGTATTCCCAAACCACCATGCCCCTGGAGGCATACTGGACCATCCGGGATACGATAAGAGAAAAAGCCCGGAACCAATTTGTTTCGCACGACACCATTTGCCGGCAAGTGGCCAACCGGGTACCCCAACTCCTTGCGTTTTCTAAGAAATACGACATAATCCTCTTTGTCAGCGGAACGAAAAGTTCGAATGGAAGAATGCTCTATGAAGTGTGCCGAAACACCAACCCCGAAACGTATTTTATTTCCGCTCCCGCTGAAATTGATGCCGGATGGCTGGCCGATAAAGAAAGTCTGGGGATCTGCGGGGCTACTTCCACACCACAATGGTTAATGGAAGCCGTTGCAATGCAAGTAAAGCTTCTCTTAAAAGAACAGGAGTAATGGGGTATTGCCTTCCCAACCGGAACAATGCAGATAAATCTTTTTTACCTTTGCCGGATAAACCATCTTTATGTATAGAAAAGAAATACGATGACAGACAAAAGGAAAAAATTGAAACGAATCGGCGTTTTTACATCGGGGGGCGATGCGCCGGGAATGAACGCTGCCGTAAGAGCTGTTACCCGGGCCGCCCTGGCCAACAAACTCGAAGTTATTGGAATCCGGCGCGGATTTCAGGGCATGATCGAAGGGGATTTCATCAAACTCCGTTCGAGCGATGTCAGTCACATCATGCACCTGGGGGGCACCTTTCTGCAAACGGCACGAAGCACGGAATTCCGTCAGGAAGAAGGCCGGGCCAAAGCCTGGAGTCAACTCAAAGAGGCAGGCATTGAGGCTATAGTGGTAATTGGCGGGGATGGAAGCTTTGCCGGCGCCCTTGAGTTTTCGCAGGAATACGACATCCCCTTCGTGGGGATCCCCGGAACCATCGACAACGATATGTACGGAACCGATTACACCATTGGATACGACACCGCGCTCAATACGGTTGTCGAAGCAGTTGATAAAATCAAAGATACCGCCAGTTCCCACGGGCGGATCTTTTTTGTGGAGGTGATGGGCCGGGAAGCCGGGCAACTGGCTCTGAAAGCCGGTATTGCCTGTGGCGCCGAAATCATCTTTCTTCCCGAAATCCAGTCGGAGGAAAAAGAACTGGAACTATTCCTGAACAAGGGCTATAAACAGAAAAAACATTCGGGTATCGTAATGGTTGCCGAGGGCGATTCTGCCGGTGGAGCCTTTAAAATTGCCGAAAAAGTTCAGAAAGAACACCCCGAAATCGATGTGCGGGTTTCCATCCTGGGGCACATGCAACGCGGGGGAAATCCTTCGGCTACCGACCGGGTGGCGGCTACCCAAATGGGCGTAGCTGCTGTCGAAGCCCTGCTCGAAGACCAGAAAAGCATTATGGTGGGCCTGAAAAACGAGCAAATCGTGCATGTTCCCCTACTGAAAGTTGTCAAAATGAACCGTGGTATCGACGAGGAATTACTCAAAATTCAACAAGTAATCAATTCCGTTCTGTAATGAAAGTGACACATTGATAAAGGTATAGAGCTTTGCCGACACGGACTCTGGATTTCGGACTTCGGGTTTCGGAAGCCCGTCGCTCTATCCTTTTGTAAGCAAAAAAACCGTATACCCCACAAAAAATGCGAGCAGCAAACCGGCTTCCCATCGGTCGAGTTTTTTCCTTCTTCCGGTGAACATGGCCAGCCAGAGAAAAGCCGTTCCACCCAGCAGGATGTACAGGTCGGTGTTGAACTGGATGTTGAATGCGACCGGACGGATCAGTGCGCTAACCCCCAGGATCAGGAAGATATTGAAAATATTCGATCCGATGATATTCCCCACGGCAATGTCGTTGTTTTTTCGGATGGCGGCAACCAGCGATGTGGCCAGTTCGGGCAGCGATGTTCCGGCGGCTACAATGGTAAGGCCGATGATTTTTTCGCTCACATGAAGGGCACGGGCCAGATCGGTGGCATGGTTCACGACCAGTTTTCCCCCGATAATCAGTCCGGCCAGCCCCAGTACAATCAACAAGGAGGTTTTCCATCCGGGATACTGCTGGGTCTCCGGTTCGGGGAGCACAACCGCATCGGATCGCATTTGACGGTATACATAATACAGAAAAGCGCCGAAAAAGGCCAGCAGGATCAGAGCGTCGGGGCGGGAGAGACGCGGTTCCAGGCCTGTTCCCCAAAGGGAGTCATTCACCAGTAAAAAAAGAACCAGGGCGGCTCCCAGCGAAAAGGGAATCTCGCGCCAGGCGGTACTCGATTGCACTCCGAGAGCTACAATAACGCCCGAGAGCCCCAGAATAAAGTACAAATTGAAATTGTTGCTTCCGATGATGTTCCCAAACACAATATCGGAATACCCGTCCCAGGCTGCGAACGTATTCACGACCAACTCGGGGGCCGAGGTGCCAAATGCAACCACCGTAAGGCCAATGGCCAGTTCGGATACATGAAAACGTTTGGCCAGGGCTGAGGCGCCCTTCACAAACCAGTCGGCACCTATAATCAGCAGTACAAAACCGCAAATAATGATGAAGATGTTCGTTATCATTGAGTAAAAATTTTCAACCCACACTTTCGAGGGCATCCGCCGGGAGCAGCGCTTTCCCCTGGTAACATAAAAACAATTGGCAAAGGGCAAAAACATCCTTTTCGCAGTAGGTAATGATCCGGTCCAGATCGCGATCGTTCCAATACACGCCCGCAACCCTGCTGCCGTCGATGTCGTCCTTCGGCGTCGGAATGTCGAAAACAGCACAAAGCAGGTCGAGCGAGGTGAAATGTTTGTAATCGCCGAATTTCCATAATTGCAGCGTATCGAGCAGGTTGTCTTTGATCTCCCAGGGTTTGGCCCCGGCCACGTCGAGTATTTTGGGCACGGAAATGCGGTTGATCAGACACCGGCGGGCAATGTAGGGATAATCGAATTCAAGCCCGTTATGGGCGCATAGTTTAATGTTGCCGTTTTTGGTGTAGTTGTCGAGCATATTAACAAAGTCATAGAGCAATTTCCTTTCATCGTCGCCGGCGTACGATTTCACCCGGAACCGGAGTTCGCCCTTTTTCTGGTAAACGGTTCCAACCGAGATACAAATGATTTTTCCAAATTCGGCATAAATGCCCGCCCGCTCGTATACATCGGCAGCGCTTTGTTCTTTTTCGCGAAAATGCAGGGATTTTTTGTCCCACAGCTGGCGGAATTTCTCCGAAAGGTCGTCGAACACCGGCGCCATGGGGGCTGTTTCAATATCAAGAAACAAGATCGATTCGATGTTAATTGAGTTTAGCATGATAGTTTATTTTTGGGATAATTGTTTTTCAATGTACTGGGTCAGGATGTCGATGGCCACAGCATTTTGTCCTCCCTGGGGAATGATGATGTCGGCATGACGCTTGCTGGGTTCGATGAATTGCAGATGCATCGGGCGAACGGTTTCTTCGTAGCGTTTGAGCGTTTCGCCTACGCTGCGTTCCCGTTCCACGATATCCCGGGTGATGACCCTCGAGAGACGGAGATCGGCCTCACAATCGACAAACACTTTGATGTCCATCAAAGCACGTAGCGGGGCATGGGTAAGGCAAAGAATGCCTTCGATGATAACAATGTGCCGGGGCTCTACCAAAACTCTTTCGTCGGAACGGGTGCAGCTCAGGTAGGAATAGACGGGCTGATGGACGG
>DAIMEA010000398.1:0-4282 GCA_036725585.1 Prolixibacteraceae bacterium
GAGTAGGTAAATCCATCACCCGAACGAACGTAGGTGTCGTAGGGTTGATATTCGGTCCAGTTGCTGGCGCTGTTTTCGAAGGCATATTTTGCCTTGAGGTTCAGGAAATCGGTCATGATCCATTTCAGGTTGTAGCTTCCCAGCATCCGCTCACGTGTGTTTTTCACCTCAATTTTCCAAAGGTTGTAGAGTGGATTTTCGGTGGTTGCTTCCCATGGATCCGGAATAAACAGGTAATTCTGTCCGTCGGGATTTTTCCGGAAATAATCGACATCGGGCGAAGCCAAGAGCACATTGAAGAAATTTCCTCCATTGTATTTGCTGTCGCCACCCGGTTCATCGGTGGTCGATTTTACATACAGGTTGCTGGCCGAAAGGATCAGGTTATCGGTTATTTTGTGATCTACATTTACACGGAAACTGTTCCTCCGGTAGCCTTCGGTTTCGAACAACAAACCTCCCTGATTAAAATTCTCAAACGAAGCCAGAAAGTTGGTTTTTTCATGACTTCCTGCAACCGACAGGTAGTTGGTATAAAAGGTATTTCCGGGGAACATGAGTTGTTCATGATCCTGCAATACGCCATAAGGATTGTCCATATATTGGTCGGCGTCCAAAACCCTTGCTCCGGAAATTTCCTGTGTCCCGTCGTAATCAGCCGGATAGGTTACACCGGCATATTTGGTATACTTACCTTGGGCTGTTTCCCAGTCGTCGGCCATAACATAGGCGTGGTGTGTTGCCAGGTCGTATTTTTTCGCCAGGCTGTTCATCCCTATCTCGTTACGAAAGATAACCAGACTTTTGCCGATTCCTTTCCCCCGTTTTGTAGCAATGGCAATAACGCCATTACCTGCACGCGATCCGTATAAAGCAGAAGCAGATGCTCCTTTCACAACTTCGATGGATTCGATATCGTCGACGTTAATATCGGCCAGGGTTCCTTCCATGATGGCACCGTCGAGGATGATTAACGGGTCCTGACTACCGGCCAGCTGGGTGGCACCCCGAACAAGAATGGTGGCTGCATCTCCCGGGCTTCCGGTTGCATTCACAACCGTTACACCGGCCATTTTGCCCTGCAGGGCCGAGGCAGCCGAACCTGCCGGTACTTCCTGTAAATCTGCGGCTCCTACCTTTCCAACAGAAACCGATAATTTGGTGCGCGGCGTTTCGGATGCAACACCCGAAACGATTACTTCGTCCACATCGTAGGCAGCCCTTTCAAGCGCCACGCTAACCGATGTCGAAGAAGAAATATCCACTTCTTCTGAGGCATAACCCACAAAAGAGAAACGTAATACTTTTGCATCGGCGGGTACATTGAGTGAAAACTTTCCATCGATATCGGTAACCGTACCAATGCTCGTCCCCGTCACAACGACCGACACACCCGGCAATGTACTACCATCATCGGCATCAGTTACCGTACCGGTAATGGACCGACTTTGGGCAAAAACTACATGCATCCCACAAAGGAGCAGGCATGTAATTAAAAGCGCAAATTTTCTCATATAAGTTTAAATTTAGGTTAATAAAAAGACTATCTCGCAATTTCTTTCTTCTTGACAATTTTGCTCATTTTAAACCGCAAAACATGTATAAGCCCGGAACAAAACAAGCCTTTGAATTATTTACATTTTACTATCTTTTAAAAATAAATACGTTTTAGATATCCAGCAACAAGAGTTTCTTTTCTTATTATTCTTGTTTTGGGCTGTCCCTATTTTTTACATAGCAGTAAAATTAAAAAAAATTAACATTTAGCAAGTCATTTGAATTTTTTTTTTCATGCAAAAGTTCTTCTGTAACGGATTTCGCATATTTCTTCGAGGAGATGAAATCCCAAATAAAGAAAAGACATCAGCTGAATCGGCCTCTTTTTTGAAATAATAGAAGATCATCGGTCGTTCCATTGGGGAAAAGAATAAAATTTCTAAATATATAAAAATTATGGTTTTTTTTATTTTTTATTTTTCTATATTTGAAAGCATTCACAAGGGGAGAAAACTAAATTAGTAGATATGACACGAAAAATCAAAGTTATTTTACAACCCGTAAAATTCAGGAAAAGAGATCACATTGGTATACTCAGTTTACACAGCCCGGAGGTTGATGAAATTGTTCGGGAGTTCGATGAAGCGGAATGGAGCACAGGGTACCGTTTCTGGCACATTCCATACAATCCCGACACATATAACAATCTGATCGACAAATTGAAAGAAATTGCCGTAGTGGATCATTCTTCGTATCGAAATTATGTTGCAGAGGAACAACCCGAGAAACAGGAGCGAAAAAAACGGATGAAAGTGGAAGAGCCCAATCCCGAACAGAAGAAAATTCTGAAAAAAGTGGAAACGGAGTTTTTAAAAACCTACAGTCCGAGTACCGTAAAAATATACATCTGCCTGTTGAATGTTTTCTTTGGTTGGTTTAACCAAAAACACGACGATGAGATTGCCTCTGAAGATGTTGAATTATTTATCCGCGATTATATTGAAAAGAATGGCTATACGCCCAACTACAAGCGATTAATGAAGAATGTACTCCGGAGGTATTATGCTGTCCGGGGCAAAGAAATTCATTTGAAACCCTGATTCCGGTTCGGTTGGATAAAAAAGTATTCACCAGCCTGGTTTAAAAAGGATTTTCCCTCATCAGGTTTTTCAGCCATTGCCTGAGTTCAGGGCCGATGTCGTCTCTTTTCAGTCCATAAATCAGGTTGGTTTTGATAAAGTTAAGCTTGTTACCGATATCGTATCGCTTTCCTTTGAATAAATGACCATGAATGGCTTCTTTCCGAAGCAACATACGCATGGCATCGGTCAACTGAATTTCATCATTCAGTCCGGGTTTTGTTTTTTCGAGAAAGGAGAAAAGCGCCGGTGTAAAAACATAGCGGCTGGCGATTGCCATTTGGGAAGGCGCTTCTGCGGGCTGCGGTTTTTCGACAAAATTCCTTGCCCTGTAAAGGCGGGGTTCCACTTCTTCCCCATCAATGATTCCGTATTTATGAGTCAGTGATTCGGGTACATGTTCCAAAGCGACAACCGATGTTTTCACCTGTTCATACCAATCGATCAGCTGGCCGATTACCGGTTGGCCTTCGCCATCGAGCAGGGTATCGCCCAACAAAACGGCAAAGGGTTCCTTCCCGACAAAGGTTTTGGCATGCATCACGGCATGTCCCAGGCCGCGTAGTTCCTTTTGCCATACAAAATGGATGTTGGCCATATTGGTAATTGCCTGGAGTTGGCGTAATTCTTCCAGCCTTCCTTTCTCCTCAAGGGCATGTTCCAGTTCCCAGCTCCGGTCGAAATATTCTTCAATGGCTCTTTTTCCCCTCCCGATAATCAGGAGAATATCGGTCAGCCCCGAAGCAACTGCCTCTTCAACAACATACTGAATTACCGGTTTATCCACAATCGGGATCATTTCTTTGGGTTGCGATTTGGTTACGGGTAAAAAACGGGTGCCGAAACCAGCGGCAGGAATAATGGCCTTTGTAATTCTCATGTTTCTGAATATTAATATTATGAAGGATCTTCTTGTTGAAAAACAAGATCAGGACGGATCACTTCGATCTCTTTTTCACGGAAACGTTCTTTTAGTAAAAAGAATTGTTCTTCCCTGTCGAACAATCCGATAATAGCCCCGCCCGAACCGGTGAATTTGGCGCTTACGCCAAGCGATCGAGCCAGGCGAACCATTTCCTTATTCTCTTCGGTAATTTCGATGAGCGATTCCCGCAAATCGTAATTTCGGTTGATCAACCGGTGCATCCGGGGAACATCTTTCTGTTCCATCGCATCCAAAAATTCGATTGTCAGACGAGCCCACTCTTCCATGGCAGCAAGGACAACCTGTTCGCCAATTACAAAACGGGCTTTCAGATTGTTGTGCGTTACCTCCGATCCCTGCGACTGGTCGCTCCGGTAAGCAATGTAAATGGGGGGCAAAAGTTTCGGATCGATCATCCGATAATCCCCGTATCCCTGCCTTTCCATCAATGCCCTGTTGAAATCCATAAAAACAGGATGCTCGTATGCCTGGGCAACCCGATCCTGCAATCCTGCCGATATCCCCAACTGATCGACCTCGACCGATAAAACCAGGTTAGCCATTACCGGACGGGGAATGTTCACTTCGTAAAACTGCATTAAGGCTTTCATGGCAGCCGTAATGATGGCACTCGAACCAGCCAACCCCAGGCGCAGGGGAATATCCGAACGATAGCAAATCGTGAAATTTCTACGTGCAAGAGGAATCCCTTCTTTCTGAC
>DAIMEA010000399.1:0-4278 GCA_036725585.1 Prolixibacteraceae bacterium
AGGTAGAACAATACAGTTGGCTCGATCAGCCTGCCCGCTTGTTTCTGATCTCCAGCCAACTGTATTGTTCTACCTTTACCTTCATGTACTTCCCCGGCTTCAGGCTGAAATCGCCATACAGGGAAACATAGAAATTTTTCGGAATTTCCTTCCCCACCCAACCACCGTATCGAAGATATCGGGCAACGGGAACGGGTAGTTGATCGAGGTGCTCTTCGGTTAGAATTTCATGGCCCGTACCCGCCGATTTTTGAAAATGCCGGATCACTTCTCTTCGGAATATTTTTTTTGCAGAAGCAAAATTGGAAAGAAAATTCGATGCCATAAATTCCTATTTATCCATTACATAGCATATGCCGTGTTCCAAAAGGAAGCGATCCTTATTCCACGGTTACCGATTTGGCCAGGTTCCGGGGCTGGTCGACATCGCAACCTTTCAGTACAGCCACATAATAGGCAAACAACTGTAAGGGGAGAATAGCCAGCAAAGGAGTGACCACGGGATCGGCCTTCGGGATTTCGAAAATATCTTTAACCATGTTTCTCAATCCGTTATCGCCTTCGGTGATGACAGCAATGATGTTTCCTTTTCGGGCTTTCACCTCCTGGATGTTGCTGACAATTTTTTCGTAGTACCGGTCTTTAGCAGCCACGACAACCACGGGCAGGTTGGTGTCGACCAGGGCAATCGGACCATGTTTCATCTCGCCGGCCGCGTAGCCTTCGGCATGGATGTAGGAGATCTCCTTAAGTTTGAGCGCTCCTTCGAGGGCTACCGGGAAAAGGTATCCACGCCCCAGGAACAGTGCGTTGATACTGCCGGTATACCGTTGAGCGATTTCCTTAATTTTCAGATGCCCCATCAGGATGGTTTCAATTTTTTCGGGGATCCCGATCAGGTCGTCCATGATAGAATGATACCGTTCGGGGGCGATGGTTTTATGCCAGCGGGCGAGGCGCATGGCCAGCAGGGTGAGTACGGTAACCTGGGCGGTAAATGCTTTGGTCGATGCCACTCCTATTTCGACGCCGGCATGGGTATATATTCCGGCATCGGTTTCGCGGGCAATGCTCGATCCAACAACATTACAGATACCCAGAACCAGAGCTCCCTTTTCTTTTGCCAGACGGATGGCAGCAAGGGTATCGGCGGTTTCGCCGCTCTGGCTTATGGCGAGGACCACATCGTCCTCGCGGATGATGGGCAGCCGGTATCGATATTCCGAAGCATACTCCACCTCAACCGGAACCTGGGCATATTCTTCAATCAGGTATTCACCAATGAGCGCTGCATGCCACGAAGTGCCGCAGGCAATGATCACAATCCGGCGGGCTTCGAGCAAACGGGGCATCACATCGGCCAGGCCCCCGAGAAAAACCTCCCGGGTTAGTGGATCAATCCTTCCTTTAAATGAGTCGGATATGGTTTTGGGCTGCTCGAAAATTTCCTTGAGCATGAAATGATCGAATCCGTTTTTTTCAATTTCGCCAACGCTTAGTTCCAGTTCCTGAATTTCGGGTGTCAGTGCTTCTCCGTTGTCAATAGTTTTCAGGGTAAAGGTTTTCCGGGTGAGTATGGCCAGGTTGTGATCGTTTAGGTATACCACGTTTTTGGTATATTCGATCATGGGTGTGGCATCCGACGCCAGGAAGTATTCGCCCTCGCCGATTCCCACGGCCAGCGGGCTCGATTTGCGGGCGGCAATCAGCTTATCCGGCTCTTTGTTGCACATCACCACCAAACCATAGGCCCCGATGACCCTCGATAAAGCCATTCGTACGGCCAGTTCGGCATCGACATGTTCCCCCTCGGAATACATATACTCGATCAGGTTGGCCAGGATTTCGGTATCGGTTTGTCCGTAAAAACGGTAGCCTTTTTTTGTCAGGTCGCTTTTGAGTTTATCGTAATTTTCGATAATCCCGTTGTGGATGATGGTGAAAAGCCCGTTCATTGAGGTGTGGGGGTGCGCGTTAATGTCGTTGGGCTCACCGTGGGTTGCCCACCGGGTATGGGCCATGCCTATGTTCCCGCTCATATCGTAGCCCATACAATGCGCTTCGAGTTCGCTCACTTTTCCTTTCTTTTTCAAGACCTGAATGGATTGATTGCGGGCTAGAGCAACCCCCGCAGAGTCATAGCCTCTGTATTCCAAACGTTTCAATCCGTTAATCAAAATGGGATAGGCATTTCTGGCCCCGATGTATCCGACAATTCCGCACATACAAGTAACTATTTGGGTGAATATGAAAGAACACGAAATAAAAGAGTTGGTTTTAAGAAGAAACGAAATTTAGGGGATTGCTAGTATCTGTTTGTAAAAATCATTGCAGGCATCAATATAGTTTTCTTCGGACTGAAAGGGCAATACAGGTTTCCCGATGCTCTTCAGACCTTCATCGATGACTTTGCCCAGACTTTGAGAGCCCCGGATAATTCCGTCGGAATAGCGGAAGGCCAGTTTCTCGAAGCTGTTGTAATCGGCATTTTTTAGCTCGTCGACATCTTTTTCGGTGATATCATCCGACCGGACTTTCTGAATTAAATCGCCTTCAAACGATTGATCGATCGAATTAAAATACGTTGAATAGACGACCTTCGATCCGGTAAAAAGCGGATTCTGGTTATAGCTCTTTTTTATCAAAAGGGGAACTAAAGAACTGATCCACCCGTGGCAATGGATAAGATCGGGCGCCCAGCGAAGTTTGATAACTGTTTCGAGCACCCCCCGGGCAAAGAACATAGCACGTTCGTCGTTATCGTCGAAAGGCTGGCCTGTTTTATGGGTCAATACAGATTTCCGGTGAAAATAATCTTCGTTGTCGATGAAGTAAACCTGCATCCTTGCTGCCTGAATGGATGCAACCTTAATGATCAGAGGATGGTCGGTATCGTTGATCACCAGATTCATCCCGGAAAGGCGGATTACCTCGTGTAATTGATTTCTCCGTTCATTTACACATCCGTAACGGGGCATAAAGGTTCGAATTTCGTTTCCTCGTTCCTGGATTCCCTGGGGAAGGTATCGGCCAATTTTCGACAGGTCTGATTCGGGGAGATACGGAGTTATTTCCTGAAAAATAAACAATACCTTTTTCTTTTCCATTTCTGTCCTGCAAGATATTTGATCTCTGCAAAAGTAGTAAAATTCCCTGAATAATTCATTTAACAAGCGCTTGACATACGGGGAAAAGATCATTCGTATGTTGTTTAATTCGTGATTAATTTACTTACTTTGCAATCTGTTTTTTCTATGAAAGTAATTGAAAGCGTTGCGGGTCTGAAAAAAGAACGGGAACTCGTCCGGAAAATGAACCGGAATGTCGGGTTTGTTCCCACCATGGGTGCGTTGCATCAGGGTCATCTTTCACTGGTCGACAGTGCGGCACAAGCGCTTGATTATGTTGTGGTAAGTATTTTCGTTAATCCAACACAGTTCAACAATCCCGACGATCTTCTACGTTATCCCCGAACCCTCGATGCCGACCTGAAAATGCTTGAAACGACCGGATGCGACCTGGTATTTATCCCGTCCGAAAAGGAAATCTATCCGGAAAAAGATACCCGGATCTTTCATTTCGGAACCCTGGGAACGGTTATGGAGGGAAAATATCGTCCGGGACATTTTAATGGGGTTGCTCAGGTAGTGAGCAGGCTTTTTGATATAGTCGATCCGCAAAAAGCATACTTTGGGCTGAAGGATTTTCAACAACTGGCCATTATCAAAAGCACGGTAAAGCAATTGAAGCTGAATGTGGAAATTGTTCCATGCCCCATCGTACGCGAACCCGACGGCCTGGCTATGAGTTCCCGAAACCGCTTGCTAACGGACGAACAAAGGGAAAATGCACCCCTGATTGCCCAAACGCTTTTTGAAGCGGTTCGGCGGTCGAAATATGAGAGCGTTCAAAATATCCGGGATTGGGTTGCTCAAACCATCGATCAAAACCCTTTCCTAAAAACAGAATATTTTGAAATTGTGCATGAAGAAACACTGCTCCCTATTGAAAATTGGGAGGGAAATTTCAACAAAGTGGGCTGTATCGCTGTTCATTGTAATGCGATACGTCTCATCGACAATGTAATTTTTTAGAAACATGCTGATTGAAGTTTGCAAATCGAAAATTCATAAGGTACGCATTACCGAAGCAAACCTGCAATACGTGGGGAGCATCACCATCGACGAAGATCTGATGGATGCAGCAAACCTGATCGAAAACGAAAAGGTACAGGTTGTGAATATTAACAACGGAGAGCGGCTCGATACCTACGTCATA
>DAIMEA010000400.1:0-4264 GCA_036725585.1 Prolixibacteraceae bacterium
CAATAATGCCGCCCAGTACCATCCAGGGATTGATGTGAATAGCCTGGCTGACGATGCTGCTCAGGTGGGTTTTGGCCAGGGCTGGTCCCATCAGGGTTTCCATGGCAGTGCGGAATTCGATGTCGCTTCCGTACACCATTCCCCGCACCGATTCCCAGTCGATGTTGGGCAGCAGGGCGATCAATCCGTTCAGGTTTGCGTCGCTGATCTGATAGGTTGCCGATCCAAAAGACAAGGCCAGGAGCGACATGGAAAGCAGGATACCCGAGAAGCCAATGATCAGCAAAGCCTTTCGCCCGGCTTTATCGATGAGCCACATGGCCAGAATGGTGAAAACAAGGTTCGTGAGCCCCACCAAAATGGCTTGCGAGAAGGCGGCATCGGTGCCAATGCCGGTTTGCTCAAAGATCATCGGAGCATAGAAAAATACCGCGTTGATGCCGGTAATTTGTTGTAGAACGGCAATGACAATACCGATCAGCAACACCAGTTTTAGCGCGGGTTGGAACAATTCCGAAAAACGGATTTTTTCTTTTTTCCCATCGCTTTTCAGGCTGTCCTTAATGGCGGCCATCACTTCTTTTGCTCCTTCGGGGCCACTGGCCTGGGTCAGGATTTCCAGGGCTTTTTCGTCGTTGCCGTGCATGGCAAGCCAGCGGGGGCTGTTGGGTACGACGAAGAGGAATAAATAATACAGAACGGCCGGAAGTGTCTCCAGTCCCAGCATCCAACGCCAGTTGTATTCGGCAAAGCGAAGAGCCTCGGCAAAGGCGCTTTCACTTTTTCCCAGTTGCAGGATCAGATAATTGGTGAAGAATGCTGCCGAGATCCCAATCACGATGTTCAACTGATTGAACGAAACCATTCGTCCCCGAACACGTGCCGGAGCTATTTCGGCAATGTACATCGGCGCAACAATGAGCGATGCGCCCACACCCAGTCCGCCAATCATGCGGGCAATAACCAGCAGGGTGAACGAAGGGGCCAGGGCCGAAAAGATGGCCGATATCGAATAAAGGATGGCCGCATTTTTCAAAACCCGTTTCCGGCCGTATTTATCACTCAACGGGCCGGAAACCATCATGGCCAGTGTTGATGTGAGCGTCAGGCAACTTACAGCCCAGCCCAGTTGAATTTTCGACAAACCGAATTCCGGTTCAATGAATTTGATCACCCCGGAAATAACCGAAGCATCAAATCCCATTAAAAAGCCGCCCAGGGCAACAATCAGCGACACTTTTGTTACAAATCCCTTCTTCTCCATAATGATTGATGATTATTTTCCTGAAATGTACACATTTTTGCGATTTTTCTTTTGTTCGGAATAAAATTTACACGGGAAGGAATTTCCCGAACAGAACATTCTGCACGGGATGAAAAAAAAGGTTTCCCTACCTGCCGGTCGAATATCCCGTTTAGCGGAGGGAAACCTTTATTGCAATTTCATCAATGATTCCTTGTTAATAGCCCGGGTTCTGTACCAGGGATGTTTTCCCAATTTCTGCCTCGGGTATGGGCCATACTTCGTGGGTTCCTTCAATAAAGCCCAGGGGGCCAAATATTTTTTTGCCATCGCCCCAACGAACCACATCCCAGTATCGTTGCCCTTCCATGGCCAGTTCCAACCGGCGTTCGAGCTTGATGGACTCAAAAAGGGCATCACCCGTCAAGCCGCTTAAGGCTGTCAACTTAGCTCGTTCGCGAACCCGGTTGACCTGTTCGATAGCCCGGGCATCGTCGGGAGAATTTTTGCGGTTTAAGGCTTCGGCATACATCAGCAGCACATCGGCAAAGCGGATGATCCGTTCGTTGTTTTCGTAGGTGGCTTCCATTGGCGACTGACCCGGGTCGTTGTAACCCACATAGGGACAACGCTTTTTCTGGTACCAGCCGGTCCATTCTTCCTTTTCCTTATCGTCGGGGAAACCATTTCCATTGGCATCGACCTGTGTCGGTCCCAGCTTCACGAATTCGTGATAACTTTCGGGGCCAAAGCCCGTTCCGTACTTTCGAATCACATCGCCGGCAGCATCCCAGGCATCGATGAGGCTTGAATCGATCATGTCGAAACCCCAGCCGGCGTTCGTAATTCCTGTTAGAGCTGTTTCGCGGGGACCGGCCAACTGCACCTCGATGTTTCCTTCCGATTCACGCCCGTTGGCCCAGTAGTCGCCATGAACATACGACATATAAGGTATTTCAAAAACCGACTCAATGCCGTATTCTTCCGATCGTTTGAAAATGCTATCGTAAACAGGGCACAAATCGTATTCGCCCGATTCCACAAGGGTTTTCAGAACAGAGGCTGCCTCGTCGAATTTTTCCTGAAACAAATACACTTTTCCGAGCAAGGCCTGAGCGGCACCTTTGCTGGCCCGGGTCAGTTCGGCCCGGCTTTGCTGCGATTTGTTCGGGAGCACCTCGATTGCATCGAGTAAATCCTTTTCGATTTGTGCATATACCACTTCGGGTGCCGTATTGGCCGGTCGGTATTCCGACGGGGAGAGGTTCACGGTATAGAACGCAATATTCCCGAAGTTTTTTACCAGCTCGGAATAGTAGTAGGCCCGGAGGAATTTCGCTTCCGCACGGTATAAATCCATGGCCGGACTTTGAAGTGTGATATCGTTCAGAACGATGTTGGCGCGGTAAATTCCGTAATAATTACGTCTCCAGAGTTGCAAAATTGCCGGGTTTTCGGATGTAATTTCGTATTCATGAAAATCCCAGTATTCGGGCCGGTCGGAAAAACCTCCGCCAACAGGCACACCGTCGTCGGAGGCAAGATTACTCAGCATATAGTAAGAACTCCATCCCGAATAATATTTAACCTGAAGGAAATCATACGCTCCGCACAAGACTTCGAAGGCTTTTTCGTCGGTATCGATGGCTTCGCTTGAGAAAGGCAGGGAGCCCTTCAATTCCAGTTCGAGCCAATCCTTGCCACAACTTGTGGTCATAGCCACCAGGGCAAACACAAACAAAAGGTTAATAATATATTTCTTCATAGCAGCAAGAATTAAAAGTTAACATTGATCCCGCCCAGAATGGTTCTGGGTTTCGGATACACGGCGCGGTCGATACCGGCCCACTGTTGTCCGCGGTAACCCCAGTAGTCGCCGCCAACTTCCGGTTCCATTCCCTGGTACCTGGTAAACGTATACAGGTTATCCACAGCCACGTATACCCGGAGTTTGGAAATTCCGATTTTCGATGTAAGCGATTGGGGCAGCGTGTAGCCCAGCGCCAGGTTGCTGATCCGGAAAAAGGAGCCATCCTGGAGCAGGTAGTCGTTCACCCGTGAGAAATTCCGGTTCCGGTCTTTCACTGTTGGCCTGGGGAAGGTTCCGGGTTGTTCGTCCGAGATCCAGGCTTCGTTCAGGTAAAAATCGGGTTTGTTGGTATTCGACAAATCGTTTCGGACCGATACGGCAAGCAAGGTTTTGTTTCCAAACTGCCCGTACGTGGCTACATTCAGGTCGAATCCCTTGTATTCGAGGGTGATGTTGAGGCCGCCTATCCATTTTGGATAGGGCGATCCCAGGTAGGTCCGGTCGAGGTCGGTAAGCAAACCGTCGGGTCCCCCGCCCAGACTATCGGGTAAGCCGGCAATATCGAGGTATTTAACATCGCCCAAGCCGGCAGAGGACTGGTAGGGCCGCCCCAGATCGTTGACGTGTTCGTCGATCTGCTGTTGCGATGTAAAGAGACCATCGGTTTTGAATCCGTAGAAATACCAGGGCTCATAGCCAATTTCAAAGCGTTTCGAATCGCCGAATGTACCTACGTTCCCGCCGGTGATGTAGCTGATCGATTCGGTAATTTCGGTAACCTCGCTTTTATTGTGTGAAGCGGTAAGCTGAACATGGATTTTCAGGTCGCCTATTTTCTCGTTGTACCCCAGTTCAAATTCCACGCCCCTGTTTTGAATCGTGCCGGCATTCACGGTTGGCGGGTCGTTACCGGCCAGCGCGGGCACCGAACCTTCAAAAAGGAAATCGGACGATTCTTTTATGTAGTAATCGGCCGTGAACGACAAGCGGTTGCCGAACAAGCCCAGATCGATCCCAAAGTCGCTTTGTATGGCCTTTTCCCATTGGTATTCGGGATTAACCAGGCGAGTGGGTTCCACGATGGACAGAACCTGGTCGTTTCCATCGATATAATAATAACTACCCGACGAACTGGTGGGCAAATACCGCCAATCCCAACCCAGGCTGGTGGCAATCCCGTTTTTACCCCAACTGTAGCGGGCTTTCAGGAA
>DAIMEA010000401.1:0-4253 GCA_036725585.1 Prolixibacteraceae bacterium
ATTTCGAGTATATTAAACTATCGGCATCGCAGGGGTCACAAAGCGCAAACATTGCATGTGTCACTTCCATAACACGCGACAACAGGAATCAATTATGGGTTGGCACCGATGGGGGCGGCCTCTTCCGAATTGCTGAAAATGGGACAAAAACCCGTTTCATAAATGAGAATACGCCCCTTCCCAATAACGCCATTCTTACCCTGACAGCCGATAAAAGAGGAACATTATGGATATCGACCTACATGGGGGGAATAACAAGCTATCATCCGGAACGAGGTTTTCAGTCTTTTAGTAATCTGCCCGAAGTTCAAAAGGTTATGTGTTCAGCCTACGACAGCGAAAGCGATCAACTTTACCTGGGCACGCTGGGATGCGGGGTTAAGATTTTGTCGTTTTCGGATTACCGGCTGCGCGATTTCCCCGACAGCAGTCAACAGTTATGGGTCAATTCTCTATGCCTCGATGACGCCGGGAACATGTGGGTAGGTCATACCGAAGGAACTCTATGCGTCAACACAAAAACCGGACAGAAACTCTTTCCGGAGCTCAGCCGGAATTTGAAAGGGACCAATATCAATTCTATCATGTTGCATCGGGATGGCTCCGTGTGGTTCGGTTCTCCCCGTGGATTGTTTCATCTCAATACAAAAGATACTCTTCTTACCTCCTTTTCCAGGAACGATGGTTTGCCCAGTAATCATATTTGCTCGATACTGCAGGACGAAAACGATGCTTTGTGGATCAGCACCCTGAATGGTTTATCAAAATGGGATGAGAAAACCCGGGCATTCAAAAATTATTATGCCTCCGATGGATTGCAGGATAACGAATTCCGGATCAATTCCCGTTTTAAGGACTCCGGCGGCAAAATATACTTTGGCGGAATTAACGGCATTACAGCCTTTTACCCCGAGCGGATTACGGGTGAAGAAAAGCTACGGTCAAAAATTTATTTTTCGCAGCTCAAGGTGCTGAATCAGGATATCCATTTTGATGAAACATTGGGTACGAAGAATATCCTCGACCGGCATATTTCGCAGGCGAGTCGCATTACGCTGAAAAAAAAACAAAATATCTTTTCACTGGAATTTGCGGTGCTGGAATATGCCAATCCACATAAAGTGGTGTATGGTTATATGCTAAAAGGTTTTGATACCGATTGGCGATATACCGATTCAAACCACCGATTGGCAACCTATACCAACCTTCCCGAAGGTCTCTATGTCTTTCGGGTTAACGCTTTTTTCGAAGGTTGTACCGAAGAGCAAAACAGGGCGTACAATGAAATTGGCATCCGGATTTTGCCCCCATGGTATAAATCCTGGTGGGCCTACCTGATCTATTTGGCCTTGTCGATGCTTATCGTTTGGGAGTTCATGAATTTTTTGGTGCGAAGGAAACTTCGTATTCAGGAACAGGTGGAATTCGAAAAAAAGGAAATGAAACTTCAGATGTTTACGGATTTGACCCATGAAATACGAACGCCATTTACGATGGTCATGAGCCCGCTCAACACAATGCGCGAATCCGAAACCGATCCCAAACGAAAAGAAATGTTCCAGTTCGTTCACCGAAATATTCTCCGGATCCTTCGTTTGCTTAATCAACTGATGGATATTCGTAAAATTGATAATCATCAGTTCAAAATGCACTTTCAGAAAACGGATCTGATATTCTTTATCCGGGACATGATGAAATCGTTTGAGCAGTTAGCCATAATAAAGAATATTGACTTTCGCCTGGTGTCGGGTTTTGATGCGCTCGACGTTTGGATTGATCCGGTAAATTTTGATAAGGTTCTTTACAACATTTTATCAAATGCCTTCAATTTCACCCACGAAAATGGCTATATACTGATTAGTCTCGATACCCGCCGGGCTCATGCAAACGATGCACAAAGCCTGAAAAACCACGATTTTTTTGAATTGTGCATTGAAAATTCAGGCAGCCGGATCGATGGTCAGGAAATCGGACATATTTTCGACCGCTTTTACCAAAGCAGCAACAACAAATTAGGGAGTGGTTCGGGGATAGGGCTTCACCTTGCCCGAATGATCGTACAACTGCATCATGGGAAAATATTTGCACGTAATGTGGAAAATGGGGTTGCGTTTTTTGTCCAGATTCCATTGGGAAATAAGCATTTATCGGCTGAGGAAATGGGTAATCAGGAGTTGAATATCGAACGTTATTCCCCGCTTCTTCGGGACAATGAACGCATCCCTGAGCCCGGTTGCCGGGAACAAAGCCAAACAGAAAAGGAACATTCCGAAAGAGAACGAAAGAAAACCAAACGTACCCTGGTTTTTGTTGACGACGATGCCGACTTGGGCAATTATATAAAAATGGTTCTTTCCGAAAAGTACCAGGTTGATGTTTTTACCCATGCCCTTGATGCCTGGAAAGTCATATCGACAACCCTGCCCGATGCGGTTGTGACGGATATAATTATGCCCGAAGTTGATGGGATTTCCCTTTGCCGCAAGATCCGGCAAAATGCGGGGACCAATCATTTGCCCGTGATCATTCTTACTTCCGATTTGGATGAAGAACGTGAGCGGGTGTGTTTCGAAAGTGGCGCCGATCATTACCTGACAAAACCCATCAACCTGGATCTGTTAAAGAGTACCATCGCACAGGCGATTCAAACACGCGACATGCTCCGAAATAAATACCGGGCAAACGTTCAACCCGATTTTGACGGGATAAAAATGAGCTCACCCGACAATCGATTAATTGCGAAAGTTATCGAAACGATTAAGGCAAACATTGAAAACTCAGAATTTAGTGTCGACGACCTCAGTAGGGAAGTGGGGCTCAGCCGTGTACATCTGAACCGGAAGCTGAAGGCGAACATCGACATTTCACCCAGCAACCTGATCAAATCCATTCGCTTAAAACAAGCTGCATATCTGCTCATCAACAATAAGGTAAACATCTCCGATGTTGCCTACAAAGTGGGATTCTCTTCCCATTCTTACTTTTCCAATATGTTTAAGGACTATTTTGGGATGGCTCCTACTGAATTTGTATCAAAGTATTCCGGGGCGGAAGAAAAGGAATCCTTCAACCGACTTTTCGAAAACAACTAACCTGCTCCATTTCTCTGGAGAATGGTTTTCTATCGGCGTATCCTTTATATCCGGATTGATAAACCCTTTTTGGGGGTATCGATCCTTCACACGGTTGAGGAGGCAGCTAAGAATTTCTTCAGTGGTATAAAATTGACAGCATTTGTATCCTAATCACAAGTGCAAGATACACGAAATGGCGAATTTTGTGCCGGGAAATGAATGAGCTGTTCGTCCCTGTTTGGGTTTTGTACTTTTCTTGTTCAGGGAGAGTATATTCTTGTAAACCATAATGTTTAATAAGGACGAAAAAAGTTGATATTTTTTATTCTGTAATGTTTTGGATCCTTGTTTTGTTCGACACAGGAACAGACAGTTTATCCATCAGCTAATTATAATAACTAACTTAAAACGAATCTAATGATGAAAAAAAACCGATTGCTTCAGGTGGCAATACTTATGTTGCCATTGTTGTTCTTTACCCTATGGAGCTTTGGTCAGGCCCCTGCGATACGGGGTACGGTAACCGACGACTCCGGTAATCCCTTACCGGGAGTGAATGTTGTTGTACAGGGAACCACCCGGGGCACCGTAACCGATATTGACGGGAAATATGAGCTGCAGGCTGAATCCGATGCAACGCTCGTATTCTCATTTATTGGTTATGCCAAAAAAAATGTGCCCGTTGATAATCAAACGACCCTCAATGTAATTTTAACTCCTTCGTACCTCGACATGGGTGAGGTGGTTGTTGTGGGTTATGGAACCATCCGGAAAAGCGATATTACCGGCTCGGTGGTTTCGGTAAAATCGGAACAACTGATGGCCAGTGCGCCTACATCCATTCAAAGCGCGCTCCAGGGAAAGGCAGCCGGGGTGTTGATCACTTCCGGCAACACGGTTAATTCAACACCCAATATCCGTATCCGGGGAAATCGTTCGATTGGTGCGAACAACGATCCCTTATTTGTTGTCGACGGGTTCCCGATCAATGGCGGGTTGGAATCCATCAATCCCAACGATATCGAATCGATTGAAATATTGAAAGATGCATCGGCTACGGCCATTTATGGTTCCAGAGGCGCGAATGGGGTCATCCTGGTTACAACCAAAAAGGGAGAAGCCGGGAAAGTGGTTGTTGAATACGACGGATACCTGAGCATAGGTACACTCGACCGTTTT
>DAIMEA010000402.1:0-4246 GCA_036725585.1 Prolixibacteraceae bacterium
AATTCCCCCGGCAAACAGGAAGAGCCTTTTCCGTTGTTTCAGATATTCATGCAGCAGCCAGAGCGACAAACTGACGTTGGTGAACAACACGGTGTCGGTATGGATGTCCATGGTATACAGAAAGAACAGGGCCGAAGTACCCCCGAACAGGGCCGTCATCCTCCCGGTGGTTTCATCGTAAAGAGATCTGCCCAAACGATAAAGGGCCCAGATCCCCAGGAAAGCATACAAAAGATAAGGGAGTTTAAAAGCAAGGTTCGAAACGCCCAAAAGACGAAAGGAGAGAGCGCCCAGCCAAAAGGAGAACGGGGGTTTTTGGGTATACGGTTCCCCCATAATGGACGGAGATAAGAAATGTCCGGTTTCCGACATTTCGCGGGAAACCCAGGCATACTTTGCCGCGTCGCAGCCCACATCAATTCCGAGTCCGGAACCGGCAACAACCAGTGCGTAAAGAACCAGAATTCCCAGGATCCGCTTTTCCTGTTTGCTGTTCATCCTTTTTGCCGATGAATTCTTAACGATCAGGTCGTTTCGTATTCTTCCCGTTCCCGGAATCCACCCAGGGTTTTCGTGAACAGGTAGATGGCCAGGATGCCGATGAGCGTATGCAGGGCCAGGGTGTACATGATGTATTCGGGATGGCCGGCCGCTTCGTATTTCCCCATTACCCAGGTATAAATCCCGCTGGTAAAGGCTCCGATAAAAACAGCCAGGAAATTGGTGCCCATATACAATCCGGCTTTCTCTTTCGGGGCGATCCACATGATGTATTCCTGGATCCGGGGCGATGAGGTCATTTCCCCAATCGCAAACAGGAAGATGCCCAAAAAGATCATTCCATTGAGCGAATGGACCGATACGCCCAGGACAATAAATCCAAGGGTGGCGATAAAAAGGCCCAGCAAAAAGGATGGGATGGCCGGACGTTTTTCAAAAATCCGGGAAATCAGCAACTGGAAGATGATGATGATGTAGCCGGTATGGGAAATGGCTTCGGCATTGATCCGCCATACGCCATCGCTTTCACTGGCAATGAGCGCTTTGGTTATCCCTTCGCCAATCACCCCCGATACGCCGGTAAAGAGTTGGGCCGTGTCCATATAGTCGTTGATGTACACGGCAAGGATATTGAAAAAAGCCCAGAAAGGCATCCAGAAAAACAAGCCCAGTAAAACGAGAAACAGCGAAAATTTCACGTCGGAGAGGGCAGTCCCGATGTCTCTGAATTTTTGTTTCAGGGTGGCGCTTTGTAGGTCGCGGGGCGGTTCTTTGTAAAACAACAGCGTAATGAGGAACATGAGGGCAATGGCGCCGGCTGCCGTGTAAAATACGTAATCCCAGCTCATGGCCCTGAGTTTTCCCATGACCAAAGGCCCGGCCGAAGCGCCGAGGTTGACCATCATATAAAAAATTCCGAAACCCATGGTCTTGTTGCTCGAATCGGTTGTGGCCCGAACGGTTGCCGAAATGAGGGGTTTGAAAATCCCTGCGGCAAAACCGATGGTCAGCATGGTTAAGGCAATGCCCGAAAAACTTTTGAAGTAGATCAACATCAGGATGGATGGGAGGTAGGCCAGATACGATATAATCAGCACTTTTTTGAAACCGTACTTGTCGGCAAAGGTGCCCGAAAACAGGGGAAGCAAATAGGAAATGGCCAGAAAAATGGACTGGATGATCCCCAGGTCGCCTTTCGTGTAGCCCAGTTTTTGCAGGTAGATCCCAAAACCCATATAGATGCCGTAATAGGCAAAACGTTCAAAGATCTCGATGGTGTTAGCCACCCAGAAGACTTTTGGAAAGGGCGTTCGCTTGCTCATAATGGAAGGTTCTTAATTACATTGTGATTGATTCAGGGGCAAAATAACATTTTTCTTTCAGATTATTGTATGCCGTTTCCGGAATCCCGGACGTTTTTCCCGTACAATTTTTATCACTATTGTCCGGTTAAAACAACAGATTGCTTCGTTACGCTTACAATGACGGGTATTTGAGAGATTCTTTCAGGGGGAGGGGTTGGTTGGCGGCGAAGCAATCTTCTCACTCTTTTCCTTTTAACCGGACAGTAATGAATTTTTATAAAATATTTACATCAACACGCTCTTTTTTAATCTATCCTTTATACAATCGGTTGAAACTTTGTACGAAAAATCGAATCAAGAACAAGCAAATTAAGTATATTGATATTCATCTTCTTTTGTTGGTTTTTGCATCGGGTTATATTGGAAATGATCAACTGGAGAATTATTGTAAAGGTTTTGAGCCGGGGATTGGTGATTCTTTCCTTTTCGTTTCTGTCCTGTGTTGGCGTGGCATTGATTTATCGGGAACCGACTTTTCCCTTTTTTCTGTCGGCTCTCATCTCCATTTCCCTGGGCGGTTTATTCTTCCTTCTTTCCCGGGGTCACGATAAACAACAAACCATCGATCGAAAGGAAGCCTACCTGGCCGTTGTTTTCACATGGTTGATGATGGGTATCTCGGGGGCATTGCCCTATCTGATTTCGGGGGCCATACCGAATGGAACCGATGCCTGGTTCGAATCGGTTTCGGGCTTTTCCACCACAGGTTCATCCATTTTGGTCGATATCGAGGCCTTGCCCCGATCGATCCTTTTTTGGCGGAGTTTGACACACTGGATCGGGGGTATCGGGATTATTGTACTGGTGATTATCGTTATGCCCTCGCTGAGAATGGGCAGTTACAACCTGTTTACCCTGGAATCGTCGTTGCAGGATAAGATCCAGTTCCGGATGATTTCGGTCGGGAAACGCTTGTTGTTTATTTACGTGGTTCTTACTCTGGCTGAAATCATTTTTCTTTTATTGGGGGGGATGAGCCTCTTCGACAGCGTATGCCATGCCTTTGGAACCGTTGCCACCGGGGGGTTCTCTCCCAAAAACGACAGCATTGCCGGTTATTCTCCCTACATCCAGTATGTTATCATGGTTTTCATGTTGTTGGCTGGAACTAATTTTGTGATCCATTATTACCTTTTCAAACGCGATTTCAAAAAGATTTGGGAGAATGATGAACTTCGTTTTTACGGATTCATGGTTTTGCTGATCGGAACCGTTATTACCCTACTATTGGTTGTTCGTATGCATAAGCCCGTTGAAGAAGCGTTTCGTGAATCGTTTTTTCAGGTCATTTCAATCATCACCTGTACCGGATTTGCTACGACCGACTATCAACTATGGCCGGTAGTCGGGTGGGGCATCATTTTTCTTAGTATGTTTTTGGGGGGCAGCACCGGATCAACGGCTGGGGGCATCAAAATGGCCCGACATCTGGTTCTCCTGAAAAACATTCGGAACACGCTTCGTCAGATGGTTTCTCCGAATGCTATTATCCCTTTGAAATTGAATAGAAAAACAATAAGCTCCGAGAATAATGCCTCCATACTCTCGTTTGTTTCGATGTATGCGGGCATTTATATTCTGGGTTCGTTGCTGATGATGCTTATCGGCTTGGATCCAAAAACAGCCCTGAGTTCTGTAGCAACCTGCATGGCGGGTATTGGTCCCGGTTTGGGAAGCGTGGGACCTGTAAATAACTTTTTCCATTTACCGGATTTGGCCAAATGGATTCTTACTCTTCTGATGCTGTTGGGGCGCCTGGAGATTTATACCCTGATCCTGTTGTTCTCCCCAAGATTCTGGCGTGTGTAATTCAATCGAATATTTCAATTAATCCGATACCTTTGTTCGAAAGAAAGAATATGAACCGCAGAAAGAGAAACAGAATATTAGGCCTTTCGGCGTTTCGCCTGAAGATGAACCATTATCTTCTTTCTGTCCTGATTATTGGTGCTACTTTGGTGGTATGCATTCCCTTATCTTCGTTGCAGGGTTATCACGTCATTTCCTATATTCTGTTGCTGGTTGTTTCGATGTTGGCAACGTTTATGCACATCGGGCCGGTTTTTTTGGCGGCAACCCTGAGTGCGCTTGTCTGGAACTTTTTCTTTATTCCGCCCAGTTACACCTTTCATATCGACAAGGCCGAGGACATTCTGATATTTGCGATGTTTTTTATCATTGCGTTGCTTAATGGTGTTTTTACCACGCGTGTTCGGCGCCAGGAAGAATTGGCACGGGAACGGGAGGAACGAACCAATGCCCTTTTTCAATTAACCCGCGAATTATCGAAAGCCAGTGGAACGCAGGAAATCATCCGCGTCGCCGAGCGGGAAATGAATCAGCAATTTCGCTTCGACGAGTTGTTTTTTATCCTTCAGGAT
>DAIMEA010000403.1:0-4235 GCA_036725585.1 Prolixibacteraceae bacterium
ATTCAATTTTCCGGGCAGGAACATGAATTGCTGCAAAAAACCCTGGAAAAATTCCCTCTTTCCATCACACCTTATTATTTATCGTTAATTGATGTACAAAACTATCAAAACGATCCGGTTTTTCGGCAGTCGTTTGCCGATCCCCGGGAAATGATCATCGATAAAGCAGAGTGGAGCGATCCGCTTGCCGAGGATGAAGACAGTCCGGTGCCTGGGGTTACCCATCGTTATCCCGACCGGGTTTTGTTTCATGTGAGCAATGTATGTGCGATGTATTGCCGGCATTGCACCCGAAAACGAAAAGTGGGTGATGTTGATTATGTGCCTTCCCGAAAGCAATTGTTGAAGGGGATCGACTATGTGAAGTCGAATCCGCAAATTCGGGATGTGTTGCTTTCGGGAGGAGATCCCCTCATGTTGCCCGATTCAACGATTGACTGGTTGTTGACAGAGTTGAACCGGATCAGCCACGTCGAAATCATCCGGATCGGTACCCGTATGCCGGTCGTATTGCCCTATCGGATTACCGATGATTTGTTGTCTATTCTCAAGAAACATCATCCTGTTTGGATCAATACCCATTTTAACCATCCCCGGGAATTAACCATCTCGGCCTGTGAAGCCCTGGCCAAAATGGTTGATGCAGGAATTCCGGTAGGAAATCAATCGGTTTTGCTGGCCAATGTGAATGATTGCCCGCGCATTATGAAAAAACTGGTACACGAGCTTGTAAAAAACAGAGTCCGGCCTTATTATCTCTATCAATGCGATCTTTCGGAGGGTTTATCCCATTTCCGAACGCCTATTGGCAAGGGAATTGAAATTATGGAAAGCCTGATTGGCCATACAACGGGATTTGCTGTTCCAACGTATGTGGTTGATGCACCCGGAGGAGGCGGAAAAATTCCCTTAATGCCAAATTATATTATTTCCTGGTCGACGAACAAGGTGGTATTGAGGAATTATGAAGGTGTAATGACGACATACAGGGAGCCCGATCGGTACGAATCACGGTACTGTGAACAGGAATGCGAAAAGTGTGATCTGGAAATGAATCTGAAAGCTTCCGAAGAAATTTCTTCAACCGGAATTGAAAAATTATTATCCGATTCGGATAAAACCATCTCTTTGATTCCGGAAGGTAATCTGCGTTTCGAAAGGAGGTCCGATGGATCAAATTGAAATGCTGGATCATGCTTTGGTGCATCATGGATCCTTTAACGAACGTTTGTATCTGTTGAAATTTCCCCAAAGGGGAACATCAAAACTTATTCGAAAACTGGTCGGATTTGCACGGGAAAAGGGATACGGCAAAATAATCGCAAAAGTACCCAAGGGAAAGTTGAAAAAGTTTTTGCAGCAAGGTTTTAAGATGGAAGCCTGCATCCCCCGGTTTTATCTGGGGCATGAGGATTGCTGTTTTGTTTCTCTTTTTCTGCTTGAAAGCAGGGCTGTTGTTTCTGCATCATTATTCAAAAAATTTCAACAAATACAGAATGATTACAGAACAGAGACGACTCCTTTTCCGGAGGATGATTGATTATTTTGAGAAAATTAGAAGCGGATGATATCCCGGATATGGTTTCTCTGTTTCGAAAAACGTTCACTACTTATCCCTTTCCGATCCATGATCCCGGTTATCTAGAAAAAACAATGGCAGAACATGTGTTGTATTTTGGAGCTTTTTCTCCGGAAGGTCTGTTGGGCGTTTCATCGGCAGAAATGGACCGGGATTATGGAAATGCCGAAATGACCGATTTCGCTGTTTCTCCTGATGCACGGGGCAGGGGACTTTCCAAAAGGTTGCTCCGAACCATGGAAGAGTCGATGCGGCAAGCTGGATTGAATACGCTGTATACCATTGCGCGGCTGAAGTCGACAGCTATGAATAAAACGTTTCTGGGCGCTGGGTACAGCTATGCGGGCACCCTGGTCAATAACACCCAGATCTCGGGCGCTATTGAGAGTATGAATGTATATTACAAGTTCCTTTAATTATGTTCGCTTGCGTAGGGCTTGGCAAACCTGTTTTCAAAGGCCCCGTTTTCTTTCAGTTTCCTATCCCAATAGTAATTGGTCATTCCGCTTGCCATAAACAGCCGGAAGAATAATCGTCTTAACCGGCTCAAGCGGTAGGGAGATCGAAGTTTTCGGACCAGTTCGGGTTTAAACTGTCCAAACAGGGCAAAGTGATTTCCCATTTCTTCGAAACGGGAAAACAATTTCCGGGTCATTGAGGGCGGCATGATCTGGATGCCTTCCACACCACCCCGGATAACGGTACCGAGGTATTTCCAGCCCATTTTCCGGGTTAATTTTTCGAAATACCGTTCCAGGAACTGGGAGTGATATGCCTCGGGAAATCCCGACTGGATAATGAACCCAACTTGTTTCCCTTTCGATTCAAGCGCTTCCAGTTTTTCGAGAAAGAATTTTACCTGGCCCGGCATGGCATCGGTGTACAGCGGCAAGACAATCAGCGCAGTGTCGGCTTTTGCGAAAGCTTCGACGTGTTGCTTCGTTTTCGAAGTGTCTGCCAGATAATGAAGCTCAGTGTGATGATCAGTAGTATCATAGAAACCGTTTAAAAAGTGTTGCATCAGCAGGGTTGAATTGCTTTTTGTTTTACGGGGCGAACCGTTAAAGACGGCTAATTTCATCGATCAGTTCCTCCTGTTTTTGTTCCGTAGTGAAAAAAAATTTTAATTCGCTTTTCAGGTTTAGGGCCATACGGGCGTAAAGATTGCGGGTAATGTCCAATTCTTCCGAATCGGCTCCCCGTGGATCAACAATCAATCCAAACATGGGGTAGCGGTCGTAGCGCCTTTTGTGGTGGCATTCGTTTTCGACCAGTGTTGTGTAGGGATGAACCAGCGGAATGCTTCGGTCGTTGATGGTTTTGAGCCTGCTGCTAACAAATCCCATGCTTATGGGCGAAAAATGCAGTACAAGGTCGGAGGAAAGGTAACTTTTGTACAAGCCTTCCATATCGTCGCGAAATGCACAGCAGCCGGGTGTTTTCCACCAGCAACTCCAGCAACCGGTACAATAATGGATGTTCATTTTTTCGGCTTCAAATAAGTGAACCGGGTGGCCGGCCCTTTGTAGGGTCGATACAAGATCCCCGGGATATCCTGTTTTTTGATCGGATTCCGGTGATCCATCGACAAAGGTTATTTTCATGGTTTTTGATATTTTTCGAATAGATGCACCAAAAATACAGGATGTTTCTGTTTATGGGTACGAACAATCGACAGACGCACCCTTTTGATCGGCCAACAGAGATGATCGGTGGATAAATTTGGATCGTTTGGTTGCTTCCAATCTTGTTATCCTTCCTAAAGGGGATCGATGTACAGGTTTCTGAATTCGATGGGGGCTCCTTCCGATTGCAGGGCAATAAATCCCCGGGTTCGGTTCAGCTCTGAGACCTGATTTTGAAGGATGCCATTTACTTCGATCGATAGCTGGTTGTCTGCACAGCGTATGTCGTAGCGGTTCCATTCGCCCGCGGAGAATTCTGTGCTTTGCCCTTCTTTTGGAAGGACGGTGTACCGACCGGACCGGTTTGTGAACAGGCTGTCGGAAAAAAGCCCCGACGTTCCCAGCCCGATCAGGACCACATCGCCGGCATGGTCGTTCATGAGTTGTGCTTCCACACAATCGGGCCAGAATTCTTCGCCCGAGGCATGCAGCAAAACCCCGCTGTTGCCCGGATCGTCGGCCCAACGCCATTCTAGATGCAGCCTGTAGTTTGAGTAGGCTTCCTTTGTGCGCAGATAGCCGTTGGGCTTTCCATGGGTTTTGATCACACCGTCTTCAACAAAAAACAAGCCGGGGACAGAATCCGCCCCGTTGTTGGCGACAATTATCCAACCATCGAGGTTGTGGCCGTTGAAAAGAGAGATTTGTTTCGGGGCACATCCATTCAGAAGCGCTACGAAAAGGAGAAGAAGAACAAATATTTTCATTCGAATCTTTTTTTGCAGTTTTATCATAAAACAAGCAGCGGGTGGGAAGGTTCACAAAAGATCAAACCCAGATGTAGACAATGATCAGGATGATGCCTCCGGCTATCAGCCACTTGCCCCGACCGGCAAGACCGTTTTTGCCCCTCACCATGAAAAGACCCGATAGGGCAAAAAAGATTAGGCTAACGGCAAAAAAATCGGCCGGAAGTGTCCAGTATTTCTTTTGGTTGTTGTGCAATTTGTTCACAAAGTAGACGAAAGGTT
>DAIMEA010000404.1:0-4231 GCA_036725585.1 Prolixibacteraceae bacterium
CGTTACCGGTTCGATTTCGGGATCGTTTTCCCCCCAGGTTTTCCAATTTGGAAGAGTACTTACGGGTACGCGCATCGATACCTCCTTTACCCTGACCAATATCGGCGATATCGACCTTTTGATCCTCGGAGTTGAAAACAGTACATCGAATATATCGGTCCGGTGCCCCGACCGTTTCTGGATCCTCCCCGATACGAGCCGGAAGATATCGTTCTCGTTTACTTCGCTCGACGATAAGCTGGAACGGGACACCCTCATCCTGGCAACAAACGACAGCAATCGCCCAGAATATACAATAACCCTTTCAGCCACAGGGGAAATCGACAGCCTTCGTATTGATTTCTTTAAAATTGAGACCGATTCTTTTCCAACAGTGACGGTCCATTTTTCGGTTTCCGACCAGGCCAACCTGCCCTTAGAAGGACTGATAAAAGAAAACTTCTCGTTACGGGAAGATGGGATCCCGATTGAAAACTTCGAACTGGTCTCCCAACTGGCAATGCCGGAAGATATTTCAGCCGCAATCGTGATTGACCGGAGCGGGAGTATGAAAGGGCAAGCCATGCGCGATGCCCAGAACGCGGCAAACGACCTGGTTGGAAATCTTTCGGCCAACGACCATGCCATGGTGATGAGTTTTGCCGGCGGGGTTACACAACATACGCCGTTTACTTCCGATAAAACAACGCTAGCGGGTGCAATAAACAGCATCAGGGCCGACGGGGCAACGGCGCTGTACACCGCCCTGATCGATGCCATCGACACGCTGAAGAACCAACCGGGAAACAAGGCCATAATCGTCTTGTCGGACGGGCAAAACAATGTTGGCTTTTACTCCCCGCTCGATATTGTAACCCGTGCCATCCAACACCACATAACCATCTTCACCATCGGTCTGGGCAACGATATCGACGAATCGGCACTGGAATACATTGCGTTATCGACCGGGGGCAGGTATTTGTTTGCCCCTACATCGGAAGCACTCTCCATCATTTACCGCATCATTTCGGGGAACCTGCAAAACAATTACGTCATCCGGTACCAGGCGCCCGAAGAAGGGCTTCCCATCCGAACCCTGGTTTTAACCACGAACTATCTGGATTTATCGGCCTCCGACACCATCCAATATTGCACCGAGAAACAGGTGATTTCATTCGTTCCCGGGACTCCTGTTTTCCGGATGCCTGAATTTTACCGCAACTCAAAATCGTATTTCTACTGCCTTGTCGATACCAAAGAGCATCCGCTGTTCGAAAATCAGGCTTTCTCTTTCATCCAGGACAAATCGTACATCCTTCCCTGCGAAGGAAAATATCTGGGTGACAGCATCTTTCAGTTTTGTGTTACTTTTCCGGAGGACTTGCACATAAGTAGCCTGAATTTTGTTTTTCCCGACTCCATTTTGTACTTCGGCAACTACATCCGGTTGGAAAACAAGCCCCCTGATTTCACTACCTATGTCTTAAAACAGGCAAAAACCGAAACCATCGATGTTTTTGCCGGGGGTAGTCTGGGCGTTTCGCTGTTGGCCGGAGCAGCCGGTGCCGGGCCGTCGGTAGCGGCAGCTAAAGCCGGTGTAAGCGGAACGGCCGGGATGGGGCTTACCTTTGAAATGGATTCCGAAGGTGAGGAACGTATTTCCCGACGGTTTGAAGCCGGGATTGCCGAAGAGGTAGAGAGCCCGGCCATCAACGCCGGGGTTGGGAAGATTCAGGCAGGTGCAAAAGCAGGTATCAGCATTACCGGTACATTGGGGCAAACCATGAAATTTCCTAAAACGCCATCATCGGATGATAAAAAAGCCAAATTGCTCTATTTGATCGAAACCTTTTCGCTGGGCGCCATCTCCCTGTCGCCCGATTGCTCCATACTGAAACAGGCCTTGCACCTTGCTTTGTCGCAGTTAAGCGGGGGGACGATGTCGGCCTATAATCGTTTGTATTACTCCGAGATGTATGGATTAACGCTTGAAGGAACGGCATCGGTGGGGGCATCGTTTGCCCTGAATAAAGGCAGCGACCAGAACAAGCTGAACCTTGCCGAGGTGGGAGCCGGGCTAACGTTTTCCGGTCAATTCATCGATTACAAACAGAGCAACGATAAAACGCTCGAATTTGGACTGGCCGTAAACGGGGGCTTTTCGATACTCGAACTCGATATCCTGGGCCTTGATCTGGGCTCGCTTTATGGATACACCCTGGGCGCCGATATGACCCTGGGCGCCGACTTTAGCTCGTCGAAACTCAACGCCGTAAACCTGGTTTTTGGCCTTACCGAAAACGAACAGATTGTATTTTCCGAAAAAAACAAGCGCCGCGAATTGGGAATTGCTGTGCCCCGACCGGTTATAACAAGGGCATTGAACGACACAACCAACATGATTGCCTCCCTATTGCCCTTCTTTGATCCCGGCGCCGATAAATTTGATTTTGACATCAGCCGCGATCATTTCCTGGAAAGCGCCGGCGATTTCTTTGAATACGCTACCGGGGATATCGATACGGTTCCGGAGCATGTTCTTATTGATGCATCCCAAACCGAAACCTTTTGTGCCGAAATCGGGATCTCGGCCGAAATAGATGCCGCCCTGATTATTGGCGGAGGTCTGGAACTGGGTGTCACCCTGGGCTATTGCGAAGACGAAACCTGGCCCGGGAAAACCTATACCGTGGCAGAAGGAAGACTGCTCCCGCTTATGGAACATGGCAATCCGGTTGACACCGACCTTTTATCGTTAAACGATGAAATCGAATTCCTGTTCGAGAACGTTACAAATCTGGTAAAGGATGTGATCAATAACCTGATCGATCTGGCAGAAAAAATTCTGAATGCCGGCGAAGAATTCGCTGTTTCAACCTATGATGAGGCATGTACCCTTGCCGGCCAGATGATGGGTTCGGGTGGGGACGCTGCCGAAAGTTTCTGGGCAAAAATTTCTTCATTTAATCCAGGTATTTCCATAAAAAATCCTTTTAAGAGCGCCTTGCTCGATCCGGTGATCATACAGGGCTACCGTTCGTCGAGGGTTTCCTGGCCGGGAAAGACCGGGATGGATAATGGAGCCGCCAACCCAGATTTCCTTTGCCTGGTAAGCGATTGTTACCGTGTGAAGATCTATGATAAATCCGACTCTCTGATAGAAACTTTTGATCCGTTAAGCCTTACCATAGCCATTAATAACGAAATGCTTCAGAAATACGGTTTTGGTGAAGAAGAAAAGCAATTAGCCCGGATTTACTACTACAACTTCGACAGCCTGATGTGGTATGAAATACCCGGCGACGAACACGATTCGCCCGATACGATAACGACGCAAATTGAGCGTTGCGGAACCTATGCGGCAGGAATATTGTACAACGAGGTTGCCGACACCGATGCGCCCGAGATCCGCAGCTGGTACCCGGCACAAGGAGAAACGTTCGATCCCGACTCCATCATTACATTCACCTACTTTGAACCTCCACTGGGCTCCGGCTTTGATTTTTCGGCATCGGGCATCCGTGTCGACGGCGAAGAGGTGGAAACAACCTGGGACCCGGTAAACAACACGCTTTCGTTCAGTCCCGTCGTCCCGCTAACGGCCGGAACGCACACGTATGAAATCTATGTTTCCGATAAAAACCAAAATACGGCGACAAATACGGTAAGCTTCACCGTGGATGAAACTTCTTTGGAAGAATATAAAATACAATCTTCCCTGATGGTTCATCTCTACCCGAACCCGGCAAGTTCGTATCTGAACATGGAACTTTCAAACGGCAATACTGAAAGCGACTACCAGCTAAGAATTTACAACACGAAAGGGCAGTTCATCAAACAGCTTACCCAATGCACTAGGAGTTCCGGAAGGCTTGAAACCCGTTGGGACTTAAGCGACCGGAACCAGACCCGGGTAGCCGCAGGCATTTATTTTCTAAGGATTAAATCGGGGAATGAGATTGCGGTTCGGAAGGTGTTGGTGAAATAGCATTTACAATACAAGTACATCGACCTGATAGTCTGGGATCTTCCGATCAGAAGCGAATAAACATGCTGTACAACATAATCTCCAACCTGTAACCTTTTCCACGTTGCGGGAATAAATGGATAAAATGTCCCTCGAAATTATATTGAAAAGAACTTGTTTCGAATGATTTCATTTATAAAAAAACCGATCCGAACGTTCCCATGAAAACGCTTCACACAAAAAAAATGACCGTTCACGAAGATTTTCCTGCACTTCATACAATTT
>DAIMEA010000405.1:0-4226 GCA_036725585.1 Prolixibacteraceae bacterium
TCTTCCATCATCAAACTAGCGGCCAACGGTGTTGTGACGATTATCCGGGAATAGGGGATACTCGCTGCATGCAAATGAAGAAATCCGGAATGATTCGGTTTTGGTGCGATTTACATATGTTTGATCACGGAACCGGCTGCTTTTAAAAAGCGGGCAGATTTTGAGAACATCGCTATTCGAAAAATATACTTTTAATCCGAAATCCATGGAAAACCAGCCACCCTTGTTTTGCATTTTTTCCCCTTCCAGCGATCCGGCTTTCAACCTGGCAGCCGAAGAGTATCTTTTTCGAAATTACCGGAACAAGGTTTTTTTCCTGTACATCAATGCAACATCGGTAATTGTGGGGAAACACCAAAATTCGTTGGCCGAAGTGGATCCCTGGTTCCTTCACGAAAAACAAATTCCTTTGTTCCGGAGGCTTTCAGGCGGGGGGTGCGTGTACCACGATTTGGGGAACCTTAATTTTTCGTTCCACCAAACCGTCGACGATCCCGCACGGGTTTCTTATGCCCATTTTAACCAGCCGGTTATCGATGTATTGCGGGATTGGGGCATCCATGCCGAAAACAACAGCCGAAACGACATCATCGTCGACGGGAAAAAAGTGTCGGGTCATGCCCGGCATGTGTTTCGTAACCGGATTATGAGCCATGGAACACTCCTTGTGAACGCCCGGCGCGATTTTCTTTCAAGGGCCCTGCAGATTACCCCGGGCCGCTATACCGGGAAAGCTATTCCTTCGGTACGCAGCGAAACGGCCAATCTGGTCGATTTCGGCACCCGTCCCATCGAAATAAACGAACTGGTAAAGCAATTGTGCGACAACCGGATCCGTCTCGAAAACGGAGTACCCCATGAATTGACCCAGGCCGAACGACAAAAAATTGAAACACTGGCCCGGGAAAAATATGCAACCTGGGAATGGAACTACGGTTACTCCCCCGATTATACCTTTCAAAAAGAGGAAGAAATAGATACCGACCGAAAGCTGTCTGTATTGTTGCATGTGGCGAAGGGGACGATTCAAGCCGCGGAAATGCACTGTACCGGCACTGCGCTCCCCGGGCTGGAAACTTTCCGAAAAGCCCTGCCCGGAACGCGGCACGAAATGGAAACACTCGAAAAACGTGTTGCTTCATTTTTTCCCCGGCATGAATGGGCGGAGCGGATAGTACGATGTTTGTTCTAATTATTTTCTCCTTTTTATTCAGGGATTTTGTGTGCTGAACGTGCTGGTTTGCTGATGCCGCACGCCGTTTTCCGAAATCCCTTCAACCTGGATTACATACTCCGTTTTTAACTCGCCTACTTTAAGTTTTAGCCCGATTTTCCCCTCATCGTCGGGGTAAAGATCGGTACCCCAGAACAAGGTAGTCTGGCGTTTCCGCACATCCGGAGAAAAAGCGGCGGGATCGAAGACAGAGCCCAGGGTTTGGGTCGGCTCTTCGTTATCGGACAGAAAATCTTCCGGTTTCTGACGGGTGTTTATTTCAATAATCCCCACCGAATTGAGCCCCGTATAGCGTTGAATATCTACCGCATTGGTGCTGATGTTGACCGATTTCACATCGAGGGGGTTGATGGCATTGAGTACGCTCATGTCGGTTCCCATTTTTTGTCCGTCAATTACAATAAGGGCCCCCGACTGATAGAGCAGCGAGTTGTTCGATCCATAAAATACAATCTGGTTCGACTCAACCCGGAAAGGCTTGGTCATCCGGATTACATCGAGGATGGATGAACCCGATTGAAGCATTCGTTCCGTCCCGGACGGTTTCGGAGCTTTGGGTGCAGTATTTTCTGTCCCGGCCTTCTTCAGCAGATCTTTGTTTTGCCGGTAATAGTCCGCAAAATCGTCTGTGCCGTCCATATCGTGCGATTTGAAGGATTGCATCAGGAGGATTTCTTCCAGCGATTCGTCGAAGGTGCGGTCGAGGTGCACGGTGTACGATTTTTTCCCCGAAGCGTTGAATGCTTTGACCGACAAATCGGTCGATTTTGAAACCTTTTCGAAGACGAAGCGGCCTTTTGCATCGGCTGTTGTTGTGGCCAGGGTAAGATCGCCGGCCTGAAGCGCCATAACCGTTGCATAGGGAACGGCTTTTCGGTTTTTGTCGACTACCGACCCGCTGATGACATTTCCGGGCTTGATTTTCGGAAGTTCTTCTCCCTTCATCAGGTCGGACAGGCGATAATGCCGAAACTCGTTGGCAATCAGCTCCAGGTTGGTGAGATACAGGTCGAGAACGGTTTTCGGTACAGGGGTTAGCAAGGGATATTTTAAAAATGAAAGTGTAAGCGATTCATCGGGTTCGTATAGGTTGAAACGATCGACAACGCGGATGTCGGCCCGGGATGGGCCAAATTGCCCGATGAAATTCGACAGGTCGACGCTTACTTCCAGGTCTCCATTATGATCCGTCGGGGAAAAGCGGGTGGAAAGATCAAAGTTGATATCACGATTGGGCGAATTATAAACCAGCCGTTCCGAGAGAATTCCATCTGTAGGATGAATAATGGCAAAGAGGATGAGGCCTCCGGGTAGCTCGTGTGTGGCGATTTTCAAGTTGGTTTTATCCTTCACGTCCAGATCGTAAGCCATGGCTAAGGTTCCATTGTGAAAGGCAGCCAGGGTTATCCGTTCTCCAATGTATTTCCCGTTGGCCGTGAGTAAAACCCGAAGCGTGGAATCTTCTGTTTTTTGAAGGGAAAAGACGCAGCCATCGATAACCGCTTCCGGAAGTTCAAATTCCTGCCCCTTCCCATAGTCACTGTCGATAACAAAAACATACCGCTGGTTGGGAAGCGGCATCAGGTTAATGATCCCGTATCCGTTTTTCAGGGCCTTGCCAACGCCCACATGGTTCTTGTTGGCATCGAACACTTTTCCCGAAATCTCTGCCGGATTGCCAAAGGGGTCGGTTGCCCGGTACAGAATTCGTTGGAGATTGTTGGTGAGCAGCGCCCCGCCTTCGGCAAAAAACTCCAGGGTCAGGGGGTCATTGTACGTATACAGGGGGATTTTTCGCACCCATTTTGTTTTTCCCTGGTTCCGGACATCGAGGTACAATCCGTTGCTGATTTTTTCAGGAATTTTGAATTTGAATTCCTGATTGTCCTGTACCGAGAGCTTTTCGGAAAAGATGGGTTGGTGATAATCGTATAGGCTAACGTACCATTTTTCGCGTATGTTTCCTGAAGAAAGCGCAAGCTGGCGGATGCTTAATTTTGCCTCATCGCCCGGTCGATAGAGCTTACGGCTCAGGGCCAATTCGGGAAGAAACTCGTTCTTTTTCCATGCATGCACGGTGATGGGTTTAACCGCCGAAAGAGAAGCGTCGTTGGTCCGGAAAGCCTGCGCGGTGCAGACAACCAGGTAGGCATCGCCTTCCGGGGCCCACCGGGGAAGGATCAGCGCATCGGAACAGGTTCCGTTCGACAGAATATACCGGTTATCGGCAATAACCTGCCCCGATTCCCCTTTAAGCATAACAATGAGTTCGGCTTCGGGCGAAGGGGCCTGGGTGATACAATGAAAGGCTTCGGCTTTGAACCAAATTGTTTCCCCGGGGGCATATCGGTCTTTGTCGGTTTTTAGAAAAACTTTGGTCAGGGCATTGTTCTCCCCAGCCCGGCTCAGCTCTGTTGTTACTTTTTTCAACATGGGCTGATCGCCTTGTCCCATAGTGTACACACACAGGGAAAGCAGAATGAATCCGATCATAAATTTTTTCATTCGAATAAAACTTTTAACATACTGAATATTCTTTGGATCGAAAGGTCGCTCTTTTAACAAAATTTCGTCCGAATGGAACTCACATGTGGTTTGTTCATGCGTGTTTGTGTTTTTCTGCAAACATGTTCGTTTCATGGCAAATAGTATATTTTATTACTTCAGAATAATCCGGTCATGATCCTGAAAATTTTTCAGGGCTTGTTCCAGCTCGTCTTCGGGCTGGATCACGTTATAATGACTCCAAAAACCGGGATCATATTCTGTAATTTTTTCGGTGAAAAATTCGTTGGGTTTAAAAATATCCTTTCGGCTAAAGCGAACCAGATCCCCTTTTTCGATGTTTGTTGTAAGGATCTCGGCGGTGCTTTGAAAACGTGTTTTTTCCTTCTTTTCCCGGTTAGTGAGCCTGATCTTTATCGTACTGCGGGCTGTGTTCATGTGCCATTTTCCATCGACCCTTTTGTATTGCACACAATAATTGAGCTCG
>DAIMEA010000406.1:0-4217 GCA_036725585.1 Prolixibacteraceae bacterium
TGCTTTTTTACTTTATGGGGCATTGATTATCCGCCAAAAAAACACATCCCATCAACCCTCCGGAAACGGATTGCAAGTCGTAGAAAAACATATCTTCGATCGAATAGTAAAAATATTTCAAAAAAAGAGTAACTTGCGCAAAATTTCAGGTTTGAAAATTTGAGCATAAATACAGTATTCGATCAATACCTCTAGTACCTACTGCCCACCTTTTTGATCCCGGATTTTACAACATATGGCTTGAAACAAAGGCTTCTCTGCGGAATCGGTTTTCAATCTTCATTTCCGACGAGTAAGCGCTGGTATTTCAGATCGTATGTTGGATGAATTATAAATAAAATTAAAGTACGATGAACATTTACGTAGGTAACCTTGACTTCAAGGTGAATGAAGATGATTTAAAAGAAATTTTTGAAGAGTATGGTGTGGTAACCGAAACAAAAATTGTTACCGACAAATACTCAGGCCGGAGCAAAGGATTTGGTTTTGTCACCATGGACAACCAGGGAGAAGCTCAGAAAGCCATCGACGAACTGAACGGCGCCACGCTCGAAAACCGCCAGATCGTTGTAAACGAGGCCCGTCCTCAGAAGACATTCGAAAATAACCGTCGCCCGTTCCGGGGACGGTAATAAAGAACATTCGAGACCCGGCCCCGGCGCTTCGTTTGGGGCCCGGGTTTTTTTATTTCGTTGCTCAAACGAATAAGTACATTTTATCATCCTTAACATTAGAATAATTCTATGGGCCGATCACAGGAGACATTCAATAAAAAAGAAATCAGGAATCGGAAAGAGAAAAAAAGAAAAGAAAAAGAACAAAAAAAAGCAGCCCGAAAGGACCAGGAAAAACGAAGCGGTCTCGACGAGATGATTGCTTATGTGGATGAAAACGGGGTCATTACATCCACGCCACCCGACCCGGAAAAGCGAGAAGAAGTGGTTGCCAGTGAATTGGAAATCAGCACCCCAAAAAACTCCGGGAACGATAATCCCAATCCGGAACACTCCGGGATCGTTTCCTTCTATAACTCTTCGAAAGGTTTTGGCTTTATTCGCGACAACGAAACCGGCCAAACGGTTTTCGTCCATGCATCCAACCTCCTTGAACCCATCGACGAGAACGACCGGGTAAGCTTCGAAACCGGCAAAGGTCCGAAAGGCCCGACCGCACTCAATGTCCGCAAAGCCGGATCGTAATCCGTTTTTCAGTGTATAATCCGGGCTTCCCTTATCAATTCGGGGGGAAGCACCAAACCCTGTTCCTCGCAGGCCTTTGTGTTGACAATCCAGTCAAGGTCGGTAATGGGCTCAATTTTTTGCGTAATTTGCCGTCCCCTGAGAATTTCCACAGCTTTCAAACCGCTCAGGTACCCCCAGTATTCGTAGTTAATGCCCATGCCTACAGCAGCTCCTTTCTCCACCTGCATCGGTTCTGTTACCAATAATGGAACTTTGTTTTCTCCAGCCATTTTGCCCACAACATTCAATCCCCGATATATCAGGTTGTCGGCCGTAATGACCAGGGCATCGACCGAACGGTCGATCAACGATTGTACCACCATGGGGAGATCATTGGTTGAAGTCACAGAAGCCCGTTCAACCGCAATACCCCGCTTTTCAAACTCACGGGCAAACACTTTTGCCGAATATTCGGCGTTGGGTTCTGAGTTGTTGTAAGGGATCCCTACAATGTCCAGGCTGGGAATGCATGCACAAAACCGTTCGGCAATCCGGGACACGTCGAGCGGATCGTATACCCCGTACAGGTTTGTCGGGATACTTTTTAGTTTCATTTGTTCGGGACCAAAAGAAATGGTAAAAACCACGGGTATTTGGCTGGCAACTTGAGCTGCAGCCACCATACAGGGCGTGCCGTTTGTAACAATCAGGTCGACCCCCTGTGCCTGAAAAGATTGCAAAATGGTAGGGATCATCGACAGCTCACCCTGCGCATTGTTATCGATGAGTTTATAGTGTTCGCCCTGGATAAAACCGGAATCAGCCAGCGCTTTAAAAAAACCTTCTTTACCGATATCCAGAACAACATCCTGCCCAATCTGAATATACCCTATTTTTTTCATTTCTTCCTTATTCGCACACGATTGGAAAAGAATCAGTGCAGCGAGGGAAAAGAGAACGGGTAGAAATTTCCTTTTATGGTTCATAGAAAAAATGGATTGACATAATGATGCAAAGGTAACCGTTTCCGGAATCCGGTAGTGCCTTCATCCCCGTTTTCACGCGTGTCCGGAAAAAGAGGAAGGATTTCAATCATCGGATTCCGGTGCGACACATATAGTTCGCTGCGATGCGGCTTAAATGTTTCCGGCACTTTTTCCTTTACTCTTCACCCTCTCGTCTTCGGTTTTCCTGCCTGTGTCATCTTCCGTCTTTTGTCTTCCGATTTCCCCCCCCAAAAAAAATTCTCCAATTTGCTCCGTAAAAAACGGAATTGAACGGATATTTTTCCGAAAAAAGTCTTTTTTCATTAACATTACGCCCGATTTTTTATCCAAATAAATTTTAAATCGATCTTTTATGCCAAAACGGGACGATATTCAAAAAGTGTTGATCATTGGCTCCGGACCGATCGTGATCGGACAAGCCTGTGAATTTGATTACTCGGGCACCCAGGCCTGTAAAGCGCTGCGTTCGCTGGGGTACGAAATTGTATTGGTTAATTCCAATCCTGCCACCATCATGACCGACCCAGAGATGGCCGATTATACGTACATTGAACCCTTAAATGAATATGCCCTGACCGAGATCATCAAAAAGGAGCGTCCCGACGCCCTGCTGCCCAACCTGGGTGGACAAACGGCGCTAAACCTTTCCCTAACCCTTGCCAACAAAGGAATACTGGACCGATACAACGTTAAAGTGATTGGGGTCAATCTGAAGGCCATTGAGAAGGGGGAAGACCGGACAGAATTCAAAAATTCGATGCGTTCGTTGGGAATCGAAATGCCCCGAAGTACAGCGGTCCATTCGGTTGAAGAAGCCGAAAAAGTTGCCGAAGAACTAGGCTACCCGGTGGTCATTCGCCCGGCATATACCATGGGTGGCACAGGTGGCGGACTGGTATACAACCTGGAAGAACTGCGCATGATTGCGGCACGGGGAATTGCCGCCAGCATGATTGGACAGATCCTGGTTGAAGAATCGGTGTTGGGATGGGAAGAACTGGAACTTGAAGTCGTTCGTGATGCCAAAAACCAGATGATCACGGTTTGCTTCATCGAGAATGTCGATGCCATCGGGATCCATACCGGCGACTCGTTTTGCACGGCTCCCATGCTCACCATTTCGGAGGAATTGCAAAAAAGGCTGCAGGAGTATTCCTACCGGATCGTTGAGGACATTGGCGTTATTGGCGGAACGAATGTCCAGTTTGCCCACGATCCAAAAACCGGACGAGTGGTCGTGATTGAAATCAATCCCCGCACCTCGCGCTCTTCGGCCCTGGCATCGAAGGCAACCGGGTTCCCCATTGCCTTTGTGTCGGCCTTACTGGCCGGGGGCCTTACCCTCGACGAATTGCCGTACTGGAGAGAAGGCTCGCTCGAAAAATATACCCCATGGGGCGACTACGTGGTGGTGAAGTTTGCCAAATGGGCCTTTGAAAAATTTGAAGGACTTCAGGACAAACTGGGCACGCAGATGCAGGCCGTAGGCGAAGTGATGAGCATTGGGAAAAACTATAAGGAAGCGCTGCAGAAGGCCATTCGTTCGCTCGAGACCGGTCGCTATGGACTGGGCTTTAACAAGGATTTTCACCATAAAACGCTCGCAGAACTGATGATACTCCTCAATCATCCCTCAAGCGAGCGGCAATTTATCCTTTATGAGGCATTACGTAAAGGTGCATCCATTGACGAGCTCTATCAAAAAACCTACATAAAACCCTGGTTCCTGGAACAAATGAAGGAACTGGTTGAACTGGAAGAAGAAATCCTTCAGTACAAACAGAATTATCTTCCCGACGAATTGTTGATCCGGGCCAAAAAGGACGGCTTTGCCGACCGCTACTTAGCCCGTTTACTTGGGAAAAAAGAGGTCGAAATCCGGAAACAACGGCTTCGCCTTGGCCTTCCGGAAGCCTGGGAAGCGGTACCCGTAAGCGGGGTTGAAAATGCCGCCTATTACTATTCAACCTACAACGCCCCTGACCAGGTATCGACCAACAAGCGAAAAAAAATCATGGTACTGGGGGGA
>DAIMEA010000407.1:0-4206 GCA_036725585.1 Prolixibacteraceae bacterium
GGCTCCTGCCGGTGTGATAACCGGAATGCCCAGCTTATCCATTTCGCGCACCGCGTATTCGATGAACGAGGGCGACTGGCAAATGACGGTTTCGTCGAGAGTTTCCCTCAATCCTACGGCCATGGCTTCAATTTCGCGCACCGACATCCCGCCATACGTCAGGAAGCCTTCATAAAGCGGAATAAGGTCGCGCATCTTCATGTACAAATCGTAATCGTTGGTGCAGATCCCACCGCCCCGGGTGGAACTTACTTTCCGGCTCGAAAAATAAACGATGTCGGCAAAGCCGCACATCAACAACAATATTTCATGAATGGATGTATTCTTGAATTCTTCTTCCCGTTTCTTGATGAAATAGGCATTTTCGCCAATAAGGCTCGCGTCGAGAACGACCATAATCCCGTGTTCATCGGCTACTTTCTTGACATCGCGCATGTTTTGGATCGAGAACGGTTGTCCTCCAATCAGATTGGTGGATGCCTCAAAACGGATGAAGGGAATCTTCTCTTTGCCGTATTGTTTGATGAGCGCCTTAAATTTTTCTACGTCGATATTGCCTTTAAAAGGGTGATCGCTTTTAATTTTCAGGGCTTCGTTGGTATAAATCTCATAAATTTTACCACCATTCATTTCCATGTGCGCCTTGGTGGTTGTGAAATGGTAATTCATGGGAATGGCATCACCCTGGCTGATGAAGGTTTGGGAAATGACATTTTCGGCCGCACGACCTTGATGGACCGGAAGGATGTATTGTTTGCCAAAAACTTCCTGCAGGGCGGCTTCCATTCGGTAAAAACTTTGGGAACCGGCATAGGCATCGTCCGACTGTAACATTGATGCCACCTGGTTGTCGCTCATCGCGTTTGTACCGCTGTCGGTCAGCATGTCGAGGAATATGTCCTTGGTGTTTAACAGGAACGTATTGAAGCCGGCCCCTTTCATGGCTTGTAAACGATCCTCGACGGGCTTAAGAAAAAGTTTCTGAACAATACGTACTTTGTGCAGTTCAACGGGAATTTGCATACCGCTGTGAAACTTTACGGTTGTTTGGTCTGTCATCTCCATTTGAAATAAAATTATAAGTTAACGGATTCGATTTATGATAAATTGTAAAAATGAACGCTAAAAGTAGAAAAAATTCATATTAAAAAATGAAAAATTATGTGAATTCAGAATGAATATTTTTTTTCTGTGAAAAATGGAATACCAACGAACCCTTGTTAAACGGCTCAAAAAAAATACGAAACGGAACCTTGATTTAAAAATGGCTCGATCCGTCCCAGCAATGAGTACAAAGTTTTTCTTTCGGAAGGCCGATGGCATCGACCAGGTCGTCGAGCTTTTGGAATTTGAGTGATGTGAGATTCAGGTCTTTACGGATTTGTTCCACCATATTGGCATATTCTTGCGTATCCGGATCGGCATACTTGGAAAAGTCGGTTTCTTCTTTTCCTTCGAGTTTTAAAATGGCTTTTCGGGAGGCCAGTTCCAGCGTGTTGCGCGAGCGGCTGAAATTGAGGAATTCGCAGGGATAAATCAGGGGTGGACAGGCAATGCGCATGTGTATTTCCCGTATTCCGGCATCGTGAAGGTCTTTCACGTTGTCTTTCAATTGGGTTCCCCTAACGATGGAGTCGTCGAGGAAGACACCTGATTTTCCGGAAGTAAGGGCACTGTTGGGAATCAGTTTCATTTTCGCTACCAGGTCGCGCATTTTTTGATTTTGGGGCATAAAGCTTCGGGGCCAGGTAGGCGTGTATTTGGCGTACGGACGCATGAGCGGGATTTTGGTTTCATGACTGTACCCGATGGCATGGCCCAGTCCCGAATCAGGGATACCGGCTACAAAATCGGCATTCAAACGGTCGCGCCGGGCTAGTTTGGACCCACAGTTATAACGGCACACATCGACATTGATACCTTCATAAAACGACGTGGGATAGCCATAATATACCCAGAAAAAGGCACAAATTTGCATTTCTTCATTGGGCGCACGAAGGGTTTTGTACCCCTTGTGGGTGATCTCCACAATTTCGCCCGGCCCCAGGTAATACTCGGTTTCGTAATCGAGGTTTGAAAAGGAAGAGGTTTCTGATGCAGCACAATACGCTCCCTTCTTTTTTCCAACGACAATGGGTGTACGACCGAGTTTGTCACGGGCAGCCAATATCGACTCTTCATTTAATATGAGAATGGAGCATGATCCCTCAATAGAGTGGAAAACATTTTCGATTCCCTCCAGAAAGCTGTCTTTTTCACAAATCAGCATCGATACCAGTTCGGTGGGATTGATGCCGCCCTGACTGGTTTCGGAAAAGATTTTCTTTTGGGCTAAAAAGCGTTCGGCAAGCTCATCGATGTTGTTGATTTTGGCTACCGTTGTAAGTGCAAAACGGCCAAGATGCGAGAAAATAACCAAGGGCTGGGCTTCGGTGTCGCTAATGATCCCGATTCCGCTTTCGCCTTTGAACCCGGCCATGTCATTTTCAAATTTATTCCGGAAATACCCATCTTCCAGGCTGTGGATGGCCCGTTGGTAACCCTCTGATTTCGAAAAAAAGGCCATTCCAGCCCGCTTGGTCCCCAGGTGGGAATGATAGTCCGTGCCATAAAAAACATCCGATACACAATCATTTGCTGAGGCTGCTCCAAAGAATCCACTCATAAGAAATTGCTTGTTTTGATAAAAAGGCAAAAATAGAAAAAAAGCATTCGGAAAGGTGCGGGCTCGTATGAAGTTATAAACATTTGTTTAACAAGATCATTTTAGGGATCTTTTTTGTTTTGGTAAATAAATCGGTTGCGTTTCTGTATTTGAATTGAAATCACTACTGTCCGGTTTAAACTACAGACTGCTTCTCTACGCTCGCAATGACGCGTATTTGAGAGATTCTTTCAGGGGGAGGTTGGTTGGCGGCTTCGTTGCCAACCAACCCCTCCCCATAATATCAATTATATGAATATGAACGTCATTGCTTCTCCGACAGCTGGCGGAGATGCAATCTGTTCACTCTTTTCCTTTTAACCGGACAGTAATGAATTGAAATATGAAAACAAATTCATTAAAATTCATAAATACAATTTGATAGATCATTTGAGTGAAAAATCAGAAACTGAGTAATGTAAAATATTATGCAATCGGTTGCAATATCAATATCTTTTTTTTATTTTTGGGTGAGTCAATCATTCATGCATTTCATAGAATAATTCAGGTTTGTATTAGGAATTACGGATGATGTTCATCTGATGAAGTTTACGAAAAAATGATTGCGTGTATAGGATGAAAGGGGCTGTGAAGGCCCCTTTTTCCATTTCATTTCTCCGGGCTTCCATTATTTCAAAAAAAATTGTATCATCGTTCTCAAAAAAATTAGGAAAAAATATGAATCGGGAAGAAGCGCTGCAGTTATTGCATCAAAAAATTTCGTCGGAAAATATGCGGCGACACAGCTATGCTTCCGAAGCGGTATTGCGTGCCCTGGCACGGCATTTTGGAGAAAACGAAGAACGGTGGGGGATTGCCGGCTTGCTTCACGATATCGATTCGGAACAGACTCAAGGTGATATGCATGCACACGGTATAGCTGCAAAAGATATTCTTACAGAAAAAGTCGATGCCGATGTGCTCGGGGCGATCATGATGCACAACGAAATAGCGGCAGGAAAAGCAAGGGAAACATTGTTGGAACATGCGCTTGCTGCCGGTGAAACCCTTACCGGCCTGATTACGGCGACCGCGCTCGTTTATCCCGATAAGAAACTGGCCAGTGTTACGGTTAAATCCATCACGAAACGAATGAAAGAGAAAGCTTTTGCGGCATCGGTAAATCGTGAAACCATTCTCGAGTGCGAAAAAATCGGACTTTCGCTCGATGAATTCGCCGCCCTGGCGCTTGGAGCCATGCAATCGATCAGCGACGAACTGGGGCTTTAAAGCGCAAGTGTGCTTGCTTCAATTGCTTTATCCATAAACAGACTCGCCTTCTCGGCAAAATTGTCGGCCTTTTCGGTTGTGAAAAAACGGGCACTTTCTCCTGTGGAGCAAAGCTGTTCCATCTCCGGATGACGAAATAAGTAATCAGCCAGTTTTTCGGCAACAATAGGTCCCTGATCGATAATCTGTATCGATTCCGGCACATATTTTCGAATCGTAGGCGTTAGCAGCGGATAATGGGTGCAGCCCAAAAGAAGGGTGTCGATATGCGG
>DAIMEA010000408.1:0-4198 GCA_036725585.1 Prolixibacteraceae bacterium
GTTCCGGGAGGTGACGGTCATTCCCGAAAAAGCCGAAAAGGGGGTAGCCCTGCTCACCCGATATCTGCCCGAATGATTAACGCGAAAAAATGTTTGTTATGGTAAAAAAATGTACTTTCTTTTTTCTTCTCCTCGGATTGTCTGTTTCCGCTTTTTCGCAACGTTTTTATGGGGGGGTGCTGGCCGGGTTCAACGGAAGCCAGGTCGAAGGCGACATGGCCCGGGGCTATCACAAAATGGGCTTCCTGGGAGGAACCTGGATCCAGACCGATCTCAGCGAAGCCTTCTTCATGGGGATGGAATTAAAATTCAGTCAGAAAGGAAGTGAAATCATACCCACTGTGCGAAACAACAACTGGCATTACATTTACAGTCTGAGCTATGTGGATCTTCCCTTTTTGATCGGGTATCGGTACAAAGAGTTTTTCTCGTTGTTTGCCGGGCTCTCGTTTAATTATCTGGTCGATAAATGGGGAATGGACAATTACGGCGCCGATCCTACCGTGCTCTATTCCGATCTGAACAACTGGGAATTGGGCATGCTGGCCGGGGTGAAAGTGCCTTTTGAACGTATGATCGGTCGGCCCTGGGCACGAAACTTTATGTTCGATCTCCGCTTCCAGTATTCCGCTTTGTCGATCTACGGAAAATTAAATCCCTTTTTTAATTACAATTACGATTATTGCCAGTTTAACAACGTGTTGTCGTTTGCGCTGTATTACCGGATCGACCTGGTGAAACGCAACAGTTTGTTTTAATGGTTATTAAAATGAAAGAAAATGAGTAAAAAAAGAAAAGGCCCTTTTAAAAAACACAAAGGGTTCAATAAAAAAGAACTGAAAAAGCAGATTCTGGAAATATGTTACAACGAGCCTGCAAAAAGCTTTAATTACAAGCAAATTGCCTCATTGTTAAAAATAGGCGACCCCTCAACCCGGCAGCTCATCAGCGTAGCTCTGCAGGAACTGACCGACGACGGGTACCTGCTTCAGCAGGAACGGGGCCGGTTCCAGCTAAAAGCCAAAACCGGTTACGTGGTCGGGATCGTCGATATGACCCAGAAAGGATATGCCTATGTGGTTTCCGACGAGATTGAAGAAGACATCTTCGTGGCCGGTCCCAACCTGAACCGGGCCCTGAATGGCGATAAGGTGCGGGTGTACCTGCATGCCATCCGGAAACGGAAACAGCCCGAAGGCGAAGTGGTGGAAATCATCGAGCGGGCGAAAAGCCAATTCGTCGGGGTCATATCCCTGTCGAAGAATTTTGCATTCCTGGTCCCTACAGGGAGAAACAATTTCGATATTTTCATTCCCCGTGATAAGCTCAAAGGAGCCCGGCAGGGGCAAAAAGCCGTGGCCAAAATCACCGACTGGCCCGCCCAGGCAAAAAATCCCTTTGGGGAAATTATCGATGTGCTTGGAGAGGTTGGGCACAACGACACCGAGATGCATGCCATCCTGGCCGAATTCGATCTGCCCTATACGTTCCCCGACAAGGTGAACCGTTTGGCCGAGAAAATTCCTGTCGAAATCACTTCCGAAGAAATTGCCCGCCGGCGCGATCTTCGCGATGTGCCGACTTTCACCATCGATCCGGGCGATGCCAAAGATTACGACGACGCCCTGTCGCTTGGCAAACGAGCCGACGGAACCTGGGAAGTGGGGGTGCACATTGCCGATGTGAGCCATTACGTACAACCCGGTACCCTCATCGATCAGGAAGCCTACGAACGGGCTACCTCGGTATACCTGGTCGACCGCGTGGTTCCTATGCTCCCCGAAAAACTGTCGAACGGCGTGTGCTCCCTGAGCCCGCACACCGATAAGCTTTGCTTTTCAATTGTTTTTGAAATGGATGAGGATACAAACATTAAGAAACAATGGATCGGTCGTACCATCATCCATTCCAACCGCCGCTTCGATTACGAGGAAGCCCAAAGCATTATCGAAACCGGCGAAGGCGACATGAAAGAAGAAATACTCACCCTGAACCGCCTTGCCCAGAAGCTCCGTGCCAGGCGCTTCCAAAACGGGGCCATTTCCTTCGAACGGGCTGAAGTAAAATTCAATCTCGATGAACAGGGCAAACCTGTCGGCGTATATTTTAAGGAGGCAAAGGAGTCGAACCAGTTGATCGAGGAGTTTATGCTGTTGGCAAACAAGCGTATCGCCGAATTTGTCGGAAAACCCAAGGACAAAAGCAAAGCCAAAACCTTTGTGTACCGGATTCACGACCGGCCCGATCCCGAAAAGCTGGAAACCTTCAATACCTTTATCAACAAATTCGGCTATGGCCTCGATATGAATTCCCCCGGGAATATTTCCACCTCGATGAACCGGCTTCTCGACCACGTTAAAGGGCGACACGAGGAAAACGTTATTTCCACCCTGGCAGTCCGGGCCATGGCCAAAGCGGTTTATTCTACCCGGAACATCGGCCATTATGGTTTGTCGTTTACCCATTATACCCATTTCACATCGCCCATACGCCGTTACCCCGACCTGATGGTCCACCGGCTGCTGGAGAAATACCTCGACGGAGGGCGCTCGGTAAATGCCGAAAGCTTCGAAGACAAATGCCGCCACTCTTCCGGCATGGAACAACGGGCCGTTAATGCCGAACGCGCCTCGATCAAATACAAACAGGTAGAGTTCATGCAGGACAAGGTGGGCCAGATTTTTACCGGAGTCATCTCCGGCGTGACCGACTGGGGTATATATGTCGAACTCGATGAAAACAAATGCGAGGGCATGGTTTCGATTAAAGACCTTACCGGCGATTTCTATTTCTTCGACGAGAAGAACTACTGCATTTCGGGTATGCACACCAACAAATGTTACCAGTTGGGCGCCGAAGTAAAGGTCGAGGTCGTACGGGCCAACCTGGAAAAGAAACAGATCGATTACCGGCTGGTCGAAAACGGTGATGAACCCGTTCCGAAAAACGAAATGTAATGTGCTTTCCTGATACGGATTTTCGGGAGCTTTTTTTACATATTTCTTGTTTCACGTTCTCTAATAATTGGATGTTATGGCGATAACAACGTGTGTTCATGTGTGGGTATTACCCGAAGCTGTGGATGCCTTTATCGAAGCGACCATCGAAAATCACGACGATTCGGTACAGGAACCGGGTAATCTCCGTTTCGATGTTTGTCGGGATGCTTCCGATCCATGCCGGTTTATGCTGTACGAGGCCTATGTCGACGAGGCGTCGGCCGCGGCACATAAAAATACCGCCCATTACGGGAAATGGCGCGATACCGTAGCCCCGATGATGGCCCGCCCGAGGGAAGGTGTCCGGTTCCATATTCTGGCCCATTAAACCGAAAACCATGAACGATTTTTCCTTCAGCACGATTCCGGAACTTGTTTTCGGAACAGGAACCTTCCGTTTGTTGCCCCGGATGCTCGAACGCTATGGCCGCCATTTTCTGCTTGTCACAGGCCAACGTTCTTTCCGGGAAAGCATTCCCGCGCAGCATTTTTTCAGCGATATGAAAAACAGGGGATTTCAATGGTCGGAAATTTCCGTCCACGGGGAACCTTCGGCCGAACAGATCGACTTTGCGGTGCAGCAGATCCGCCCGAACCTGCCCGATGCAGTAGTAGCCATAGGCGGCGGAAGCGTGATCGATGCCGGGAAAGCCTTAGCGGCCATGCTGGTGAGTCCTCTTCCCGTGGAGCATTATCTCGAAGGGGTGGGCAACCAGGCGCCTCCGGGAAACAAGCTTCCGTTTGTTGCCGTACCCACAACCGCCGGCACCGGGAGCGAGGCTACGAAAAATGCTGTCTTGTCGCGCGTTGGGGAAAAGGGCTACAAAAGTTCGCTACGCCACGATCGCTACATCCCCGACCAGGCCCTGATCGATCCCGAACTGCAACTCAGCTGTCCGTTTCGGCTCACAGCCTGCAGCGGCATGGATGCCTTCAGCCAGTTGCTCGAATCGTATCTGTCGACCAAAGCCAGTCCCCTAACCGATGCCCTGGCCCTTGAAGGACTCCGCAACGTCAGCGAATCACTGGCCCGCTTTTCCAACGACAGTTTGAACGACCGGATCTTTCGCTCCAAAATGGCCTATGCTGCATGGCTTTCGGGCATCACCCTGGCCAATGCCGGTTTGGGGACGGTGCATGGTTTTGCCGGATCGATCGGCGCCCGCTTTGCAATACCCCACGGAACTGTGTGTGGGGCG
>DAIMEA010000409.1:0-4179 GCA_036725585.1 Prolixibacteraceae bacterium
TCCCTGCGTTCCTATTTCGATGCCCAATCAAAAATTGAGGAACCCGAAAACCTGAAACAATCCCGATTTGCGTCGGGTATGTATTCTGCCCGATGGCTGACCGGTGCCGGCCTTGTGTTGCTGGCGCTCGCACTGTCAGTCTCCTTCCTATCGGTTGACCGTCTGAAAAATTATCAACCCGAAGATAGGGCTTTGGCTGTTTCTCCCTCCCAGGAACCTGAAGACAAAATCATTGAAGTGGTGGATCTTACCGTTTCAGAAGAACCGCTTTCCGAAACGACCGAGACGCCCGAAGCCATGGAACCGAGTCCTGCTGAAGAAAAGAGTGATGGGGAAACGCAGGCAAAAACAGCTCCTGTTTCCTTCCCATCGGTTAACGATCTTCGCAAACAGGCGAACAGTTTTCGCGGACCCCTTGGTCAGGGTGTTTTCTATCCGGGAACGATACCCGCTTCGTGGGATGTAACTACGGGCACGAATATAAAATGGAAAGTCGAAATCCCCCGGAAAGGGTATAATTCGCCGGTTATTTGGGGTGATAAGCTCTGGGTTACCGGAGCCGACGAGGCAGAGCGCTGGCTTTATTGTTACGATTGCAGCAACGGCAAATTGCTTTGGCAGCACCGGGCCGACAATATACCCGGTTCGCCGGCAACCCCTCCCAAAACCACCGACGATACCGGTTTGGCTGCCCCTTCGGTTACCGTCGACGGGAAGCAGGTGGTGGCTCTTTTTGGAACGGGCGATCTGATGGCCTGCGATTTTTCCGGGAACCGGCTATGGGCAAAAAACCTGGGGGTGCCGGCCAACCATTACGGGCATTCATCTTCGCTGATTTACTGGCAGGGAAACGTCCTTGTTCAATACGATACCAATAAAGGAAGTAAGCTCCTGTCATTCGACATGACTTCCGGAGAAAAAGCCTGGGAAACGATCCGTTCGTCGCACATTTCCTGGGCGTCACCTATTCTTGCAAAAGTAGGGGAAACAATGCAGGTAATTACCTCTGCAGAGCCCACGGTTGCCGGGTACGATGCCCTGACCGGCCGTGAATTGTGGAAAAACGATTGCATGATGGGCGAAGTGGGTCCCTCGCCTGCATTCGGTAACGGACTGGTTTTTGCTGCCAATGAATACGCTACCCTGGCCGCCATTAATCCCGAAAGCGGAGAAACTGTTTGGGAACAAAACGAATACCTGCCCGAGGTAGCCAGCCCGGTTGTGTACGATGGGCTCCTGTTCGTAGCCACTACCTACGGGGTTCTTGCCTGTTACGATGCCCACACAGGCAACAAATACTGGGAACAGGAATACCCGGAAGGTTTTTACGCTTCGCCCGTAATTGCCGAAGGGAACCTGTTCGCTATCGATATGGGCGGCAAGGTCCATGTTATGAAAGCCGAACGTGAAGCCCAACCCCTGGGAAGCTATCCTATGGGGGAAAAAGTGATGGCGACACCCTCCTTCCACCAGGGGTGTATCTACATTCGCGGGGTCAATCATTTATTTTGTATCGGTAAATAATGGCCGTGAATTTCGAACATATAGACCGGATTATCGAGCAGAAGGGACGGGCTAAAAATGCCCTGATCCCTATTCTTCAGGCAATACAGCAGGAATACAACTACCTGCCCGAAGAAGCCTTACGCCATGTTTGTGCCAAGACCGAAATCACACCGGCCCAATTGGTGGGAGTGGCCGGATTTTACCACCAGTTCCGAATGGAACCTGCCGGCGAGCACATCATCAAAGTATGTGTCGGAACAGCCTGCCATGTAAAAGGGGCCGGAAGGGTGCACGATGCCTTTTTGCGGGAGTTACATATCGAAAAAGGAAAAAAGACCGATAAAAGCGGGCGATATACCGTTTCGGAGGTAAGCTGCCTGGGATGCTGCACCCTGGCGCCGGTGGTACAGATCGATTCCGTTACCTATGGCCATGTGCAACCCGACCAGATAAACCAGGTGCTGAACGATTTTGAAGCACAAAGCAAACGAAAAAGCAAAAGCCGGTTTCGAAAACCCACGGGAGAAGATATCGAAGGAGAAATCCGTATCGGGCTCGGTTCGTGTTGCGTGGCCAGTGGAAGCGGCGAAATAAAACAAGCCGTGGAAGAAGCCGTTGCCGGCAGCAACATCCGGGTACGCCTGAAATCGGTGGGATGCGTGGGCATGTGCCACCAGGTGCCCCTGGTGGAAGTGCTCCCGGCTTCCCAGGATCCAGTTTTGTATGCACGGGTTAAACCTGCCGACGTACAGGACATTATCGATGCCCATTTCAAACCGGCCGGATTCTGGAAGCGGATGGAACGGAAAATGGGAAACTGGGTCGATCGTATGCAAAACGATGACCATTGGATGGGAATCGACCGCTACGAACTGGATGTACGGGATCAACCCGTTTCGCAGTTCCTGGGAAAGCAAATTCCCATTGCGACCGAACACCGGGGCGACATTAATCCGCTCGATTTTGATGAGTATGTTGCCAAGGGGGGATTTGCCGGTTACCGGAAAGCACGTGAAATGAATCCGGAATCCGTAATCGATTCGGTATACCGGAGCGGCTTGAGAGGCCGCGGTGGAGGAGGTTTCCTGACTGGGGCCAAATGGATTGCCGTCGACGTACAGGAGTCGGACGAGAAATTCTTGATTTGCAATGGCGACGAGGGCGATCCGGGCGCCTTCATGGACCGGATGCTCCTGGAGTCGTACCCCTACCGGGTAATTGAAGGGATGATGATCGCTGCCTGGGCCATCCGGGCAAGCCGGGGGTTCTTTTACATCCGGGCCGAATATCCCCTGGCCGTGCGAAGAATTACCGAAGCCCTGGCTGTTTGCCGCGAAAAGGGTATGATCGGGGCTGATTCGCCCCTGAAAATGGATATTGAAATTTATCAGGGCGCCGGCGCTTTTGTATGTGGGGAAGAAACAGCTTTGATGGCTTCGATGGAAGGCTTGCGCGGTTTCCCAAGGGTACGGCCTCCTTTCCCCGCTCAAAAAGGACTCTTTGGAAAACCCACCCTGATCAATAATACCGAAACCTTTGCCATGATCCCTTTTATCCTTCGCGAAGGAACCGAACGCTTCCAAACTATCGGGAGCGAAAACAGCAAAGGAACCAAAGTTTTTGCCCTGGCCGGGAAAATTGCCCGTGGAGGGTTGATTGAAGTGCCCATGGGAATTAGCATACGCGAAATTATTGAAGGAATTGGTGGCGGTGTAGCCAACGGGAAAAAATTCAAAGCCGTTCAGGTAGGCGGTCCCTCCGGTGGCTGTATTCCCCATTGGCTGGCCGATACGCCCATCGACTTTCAAAGCCTCAACAAAGTGGGCGCCATGATGGGCTCCGGTGGATTGGTGGTGCTCGACGAAACCGATTGTATGGTCGATATTGCCCGTTACTTTTTGTCGTTTACCCAGGCCGAGTCGTGCGGAAAATGTACCTTCTGCCGGATTGGGACCAAACGGATGCTCGATATCCTGAACAAAATTACCACCGGGAAAGGCACCCTTCAGGACCTGGATGAGCTGGAGAAAATTGCCGAATGGACCGAAAAAGGAAGCCTGTGCAACCTGGGTAAAACCGCTCCCAACCCGGTGAAAACAACCCTGCACTACTTCCGCGAAGAATACCTGGCCCACATCAACGGGAAATGCCCTACCGGCAAATGTGTCGATATGATCTCGTATACCGTCAACGACCGGTGTATCGGTTGTACCTTATGCGCCCAGAAATGCCCGGTACAAGCCATTCCCTTTACGCCCCACCAAAAACACGAGATCAACCAGGATTTATGCATCAAGTGCGACAGCTGCGTGCAGGTTTGCCCCGAGCAAGCCATCGATGTCCGCTAACTTGCCCGACAAACCGTTTCGGCTTGCCGGCAAAACCCATTCGTAGGTCTTTTCCGGCCATTGACCCGTTGAAAAAGGCCATAGGGAAGTTTTTTATTCCCCCGGTCTGGAGGTTTTCTACTTTTATGGCAGGTTATTAAAAAGCATTTATTTTAAAAGCGCAAATTTTCGGTATACCGGAAAAGGATGTAAAAACTTTTCCGGTATGCTTTTTTGGGTGGATCCGGGATTGTACGCTTATCGATGCCCTCTACCAGCTATCCTGTAGCTTTCCGTTGTATTGAAGGGCGTGGAGTACCGAGCTTTTGTAACTTCGCCCGATGGG
>DAIMEA010000410.1:0-4179 GCA_036725585.1 Prolixibacteraceae bacterium
TTACATTTACCGCCCCTCGACCGGCATCCTAACGGTCAACAAAATACAAATCGCCGGCACCTACACCTTCACGTACGAGGTGTGCGACCTCGATCCGCAAGAACCCAGCTGCGGCAGCGCCACGGTCACCCTGCTGGTGAAAGCCCTGGGAAGTCCGTTCTTCGCACAGAACGACTATTACGAAACAAAAGAAGATTCCGCGTTCCAACTCGATCCCCATCCTGCTGCGAACGACATAAACGAACAGATTGGAGCCGACCCGTATTCACTCGAAATAGTTTCCGGTCCCCAAAACGGCGTTTCGGCCCTTAACGTAAACTATTATCCCGAAAGAGATTACAACGGACCCGACTGGATGCGCTACAGCATTTTCGACTCGACGGATGTTTACCAGGACATTGCGGAGATCAACATTTGGGTGGAACCCGTAAACGACCCGCCCGTCGCGGTGGATGACGCATACATCGTAACCAAAAATGCCGATTACCGGCTTTATATCCTGAAAAACGATTTCGATGTCGACAGCGAACTCGACTGGGTAAGCCTCGATACAATTCCCGGGTTTGGCCCGAGAAACGGGGAAGTTACTGTTGACATACTGACTGGCACCATCCTATACGAACCCGGCATCAACGAAGGGGAAGACAGTTTTACCTATGCCATCTGCGATGAGGAAGGAGACTGTGCCACGGCATCCGTTAACCTGAGTATTCAACTCGACACGATCGTTCCGGTTTATGCTGCCACCCCGGAGGACACGCCCATAACCATCGACATCAGAAAAGAAATGGAAGATTACAAATTCTTTTTCGATATTGAAGCCATTACTGAAGAACTCGCACCGGAACTGGGTAGCTGGGAATTTATTGAAAACAATACCCTGCTGGTATACACGCCCCATCCCGACTTAAACGGGAACGACAATTTCCGGCTCATCGTTTGTCCGTCCGAAGGGAAATGTGCTACGGTCAACGTGCGGATTTACATCATCCCGGTGAACGATGCCCCCGTGGCTATGAACGATACCGTCACCTGGCAGGATGAAACAAATCCGCTGCAAATTCATTATTCAGAAATCCTGCAAAACGATTACGATGTCGACCTTGACCTTTTGACACTGACCCCAGCGGCTATGGATCAGGGGCCTGCGTTGCAGATCGAATTCCATCCGGACGACAGCCTCATCCTAATAAGCGCAGCGGCCATCGACTGGTGCAACAACTACTTCACCTACGAGATTAAAGACCCCGGTGGCTTGTCCGATACGGCAACGGTATCCATCCTGCCCGTTTTGGAAGGAATTGAGGCTTATAACGATACGTTTTCGGTGGATGAAAACTCATCCGAAAACCGTCTCGATGTTCTGGCCAACGATTGGTTCAAAGACCAGCAGCGTTGCACCATCGACTCGTTGATTGTGATCGATCCGCCCCGGCACGGACAAGCCGAAGGAACGCCCGACCGTTTTATCGACTATGTACCCGACCGGCATTACTATGGTCCCGATTCGCTCGAATACCGGATCGTCGATATCTGGGGACAAAGCAGCAGCGCCTGGATGTTCCTGGATGTGCTCGAACGCAATATGCCGCCGGTAGCCCAAAACGACGACACCCTGCTCGTGGTATTTGGCGGAACTATGGCGCTGCCCGTTTTGAACAACGATTACGATCCCGATGCATACGACGATCCCGAAGCCCGCATCGATACCACACGGACTTACCTCGTGCCGGAATCCGGACCTGAATACGGAACGGTGGAGTTCAATCCCGAAACAGGAGAATTCATCTACCGGCATTTCTTTGAAACCTGTTCCGACGATCAATTCCAATACACCATCTTCGATAACGAAGGCGACTCGGCTACGGCAACAGTTTTTATCGATCTTCCCGATGAGGCGCCCATGTTCCCAATTAGCGATACGGTACGAACCTACCCGGGCATACCGGTCGAAGCCTATCCGCTGGCGAACGACTCGGGCTACTTTCTACCCTACATTTTCGACAACACCCAGCCCTACAACGGCTACGTCACCCTCGACGGGGATGACCGGATCAGCTATTATCCCAACAGCGATTTCATGGGCAGAGACAGCATGATCTATACCCTTGAATCGCCCTGCGGAAATACAGCCAGCGCCTACATCATTTTCCTTATCGAAGAATTAAAAGTTCCGGAGATCATTTCGCCCAACGGCGACGGGAAAAACGATGTGCTGATTATCGAAGGCATTCACTATTTTCCGGGAAATATGCTGCAGATTTTCAACCGGCTCGGGCATGTGGTGTACCAAATGCGCGATTACGACAACCGCTGGGGCGGCTACTCCAACCAGGGCAGCCTTTGGGGCGACAAAGCCCTGCCGGCGGGAACGTATTATTATACATTAATTTATAACGAAGGGAAAAACAGGCAGGCAGGCTTTGTTTACCTGTTCTGGTAAGAAACGAATGAAACGGATCCAAACCATACGACGATGGCTCACCGTCCTGCTAACGGCAGGAGGGCTGTTGCTGTTGTGCTTCCCGGCCGGGGCGCAACAGGATCCGATCTATTCGCAATACATGAACAACCTGATGTCGGTTAACCCGGCATACACAGGCATCAGGGGCGTTGGCAACGTAACCGGGGTGTTCCGCAATCAGTGGGTGAACCTGAAGGGTGCGCCTACCACCGCCTCGCTCACCATGAGCATGCCCATCGACAGTTTGCACATGGGACTGGGCTTCGATTTCATCCACGATTATACCCTGCCGTTTTCCACCACCGGCTTCTTTGCCAACTATTCGTACCGGATCAGGGCAAGCGAGAATACGCAGATCAGCTTCGGTCTGAAGGCCGGGGTTAACTATTTCCAGGCCAGCCTCGACGATTTATTCCGTTATCACCCCGACGACCCCTACATCATCGATTACGGCGATTTCAATAAGGTATTTTTTAACGCGGGAGTTGGTGTTTTCTGGTATTCCGATCGCTTTTACCTGGGTTTCTCGGTACCCCGTCTTTTTGAGAACAGATACAACCGGGAAGTCGATATCGTGCAGGCCAACAGTCGTGAGAAACAGCATTATTTTCTGCACGGGGCTTATATCTTGCCTCTTTCCGAAAACATCTCGTTTAAACCCGGATTAACCACCATCATGACATCGGGGGCACCCATAACCGCCGATTTCGATTTCTCGTTCCTATTCTACCGAAGATTCTGGTTTGGATTAATGTACAGGATAAGCGATGCACTGGGGGCATATGCCCAGTTTCAGGTCCAGGACAATCTCAAAGTCGGGTTTAGTTACGATTACTCCCACACACGAATCAGGGAATTCCAGGGGGGCACCTTCGAAATTTTACTCCGGTATGATTTTAAAGTCAAGGAAGGGCAGGTTTTTCCCTTCCCGGAGTTTTAAGTCCTCCTGATTTCATTGCCGGATGCCGGATATTGGATATTGGATATTGAATATTGGATATTTCTTCATGTACCGCTCTAAGCCATGAGTTTTCGCTATCTTTTTTACTTCACCTTTGTCAATGAACTTTAACAGCTGGTTAAATATCGGCTGTCCGCAAAAATTTGTACTTTTATCCAGATCCATTTTTTTTGTGTAGTGACTTAAAAAGTAGACAAACCGGGTTAGTTTGAAAAATGGCTGTTCGGTAAAATAATTTAACCGAACAACAGTGATTTCGAATTTTATATTTCTAATTTTAAACCTTGTATTTAAAAAAATTCCTGAAATAAGTAATTTTTCAATTATAGATTCAAGACTCTCATGAAAACTTTTCTCTCAACTATTTCAATGATTTTCCTATCAATTTTTCTTCATGCACAAGTTTATAAAACAATTGAATGCACCGCTGGAAATTTATCAAACCTACTTTCAGCAACAGAAAAAAGCACGATAACAAACCTTACAATTTCAGGAACGATTGATAGCAGGGATTTAAAAACGATGCGTGATGATATGCCGTATATAACCTATTTGGATATTCAAAATTCCAACATATTAGCTTATACCGGCACACAGGGAACAAACGGAACAAGTATTATTACTTATCCCGAAAATGAAATAAGTGCTTATTCCTTCAGTCTAAGAAAGAATCTCGAGATGATCATAATGCCTGAAAACCTGACATCGATCGGCTATGGGTGTTTCTCCTGGTGCACTGCTATTACAAACATTT
>DAIMEA010000411.1:0-4166 GCA_036725585.1 Prolixibacteraceae bacterium
ATTAAAAAGGGGCGAAAAAGATTATCCCTTTGCCGTGTTTCGCAAAGTGTCGGGATGCCCGTCCCGATCGTTCAGAAAGCGCGATAATACGAACATGTAATCTGAGAGTCTGTTAATGAAAATGAGGACATTAGGATCTGGAGTAATGCTTTTTGACAAAGAGGCAATCCTTCTTTCGGCCCGTCGGCATACCGTTCGGGCTACATGGGCATAAGCTGCTGCCGATGTGCCTCCCGGAAGAATGAACTGTTGAAGGGGTGGAAGGGTTTGTTGCATCCGGTCGATTTCCGATTCCAGGATTTCCGAAGCATCCGGGCGCAGGGAAAATTCCGGAACGGATCCGTAACCTGCCTTATCCGAAGCCAGAATAGAGCCAATGGTAAAAAGTGCATTCTGGATGAAGTCGAGGGTTTCGCGGATTTTTTCGTCGTGAACGCCGGTACGCACCACGCCCATCCAGGCATTTATTTCATCGAGGGTGCCATAGGCTTCAAGCCGCGGGTCATCTTTTTCCACACGGGTACCTCCAATCAGTCCCGAAGTCCCGTCGTCGCCCGTTTTGGTATATATTTTCCAATCCTTATTCATTCTTTTTCTGATTTCTGATAACAGTTTCGTTTAAAATTCACTCCTGTCCGGTTAAAACAACAGAATGCTTCTCCTCCAACTGGCAGAGAAGCAATCTACTCACTCTTTTCCTTTTAACCCGACAGTAATGTTTAAAATTATAAAAACAATTTTCCCCGGTGCGAAAAATCGAAAAAAAAATCCCGCTCCGTTTCGATTCCATGCGATAAGGGATATCTTTGTTCGCATGCAACCCGACATGAATCAGGAAATAAAGTTTTTACAGGGGGTGGGACCCCGGCGGGCCGAGCTTTTGAACAAGGAGCTGAATATCTATACGCTTTACGATCTGCTCTATTATTTTCCGTACAAGTATGTCGACCGTACCCGATTTTATAAAATCAGGGAGGTTTCTGAATCGTTGCCCTATATTCAGGTGATCGGGAAAATTGAGTCGTTCGAAGTGACAGGGGTTGGGGCAAAGGCTCGCCTGACTGCTTTTCTGACCGATGGGACCGGTATCCTGGAATTGATTTGGTTTAAAGGCATCAAATGGGTTCAGCAAAGCCTGAAACCGGGCATCGAAATGGTCGTGTTCGGGAAACCCTCGCTTTTTAACGGCCGCATCAATCTGGTCCACCCCGAACTGGAACGCGTTGACGCAGGCACATCGTCGGTCTCGGGATCGATCCAGGCCCACTACAACACCACCGAGAAGATGAAGAAGAACTACCTGACGTCAAAAGCGCTGTTAAAACTCCAGCAAAATCTTTTTTCTTCTCTTTCTTCCCCTTTGCCCGAGACCCTTCCCGCATGGTTTGTCGAAAAATACAAATTGATGCCCTTGCATGATGCCCTGTTCACCATTCATTTTCCACCCGATGCCCAGCGATTGAAGGGCGCCCGATTTCGCTTGAAATTCGAGGAGCTGTTTTACATCCAATTGAAATTGCTCACATTGAAATCGTACCGCCAGCGAAAATACAGGGGGCATATTTATTCAGTGATCGGTCATTTCTTCCATACTTTTTACGAACGTCATCTTCCGTTTGAACTTACCGGGGCGCAAAAGAGAGTAATCCGGGAAATCAGGAAAGACCTGGGTTCAGGGCACCAGATGAATCGTTTGCTGCAAGGGGATGTAGGCAGCGGAAAAACGCTGGTTGCCCTAATGTGTATGCTTATGGCCATCGACAACCACACCCAGACCTGCCTCATGGCTCCCACCGAAATTCTGGCAGTACAGCACCTTTCCACCCTCACGTCGATGCTGCACGATATGGGCTTGAACATTCGCCTGCTAACCGGATCGACCAAGGCACGCGAACGTAAAGAAATATTGGCCGGGCTGGAACAGGGTACCTTGCACATTCTGGTAGGCACCCATGCCCTGATCGAGGACCGGGTCGTTTTCCGGAACCTGGGATTTGTTGTGATCGACGAACAGCACCGCTTTGGTGTGGCACAACGGGCTTCCCTCTGGTCGAAAAATACCATCCCGCCCCATGTGCTGGTCATGACGGCCACGCCCATACCCCGAACCCTGGCCATGACCGTGTACGGCGATCTGGATGTGTCGGTTATCGATGAATTGCCCCCGGGGCGTAAACCAGTTAAAACCATTCATTTTCATGACAATAAGCGTGCCCAGGTATACCGCTTTGTTCGGGATGAAATTCAAAAGGGGCGGCAGGTATATGTGGTTTATCCCCTCATTGAGGAATCAGAAACCCTCGACCTGAAAAGCCTTACTGAGGGTTTTGAAAGCATTTCGCGGGTTTTTGCCGGATTCAAAGCGGGAATGGTGCACGGTAGAATGAAATCGGCCGATAAGGATGAGGCCATGCAACGGTTTAAAAACCGCGAATTGGATATCCTGGTTTCCACAACCGTTATCGAGGTTGGGGTCGATGTGCCCAATGCCACAGTGATGGTCATAGAAAGTGCCGAGCGATTTGGTTTGTCGCAACTCCACCAGTTACGGGGCAGGGTAGGACGGGGAGCCGATCAGTCGTATTGCATCCTGATGTCGACGGTTAAGCTTTCGCGGGAAGCTACCATCCGGCTCGAAACGATGGTGCGTACCACCGACGGATTTGAAATTGCAGAAACCGACCTGCAACTGCGCGGACCGGGCGACGTGGACGGTGTACGGCAGAGCGGTGTGGGATTCGATTTGAAAATTGCCCAACTGGCCAAAGACGGGGAAATATTGAGCCACGCCCGAAGCGTCGCCAAAACCCTCATCGAAGAAGACCCAACATTGACCGAAGAAAAGAATCACCTCTTTCGAACAGGCCTGAAGAAAATGAAGAAAACCGAATTCAACTGGAGCAGCATCAGCTAAGGTTTTGCATTTTCGCTTTCGTTTTTCCGGATTGTGCCCCAATAGGAAATGGTTGAACGGTGGTTGGAACTGACGGTCAATGTTGCACTTTCAGGCCCGGTGAGCGTCAGGTTAAAGGAGTAATTGTCGAATTCATCCTTCATCCTGAAATGGATCCGGATGCTTTTTCCCTTCTCCGTAACCGTATATTCATTGGGTATTCCTGCCAAATGAAAACCTCCCTGAAAACGGAAATCGACCTGGTATGCCCTGCCAAAAAAAGGAAGGTCGCAGAATACCGAATCGCCCCGGAACGTTACATGGTTCGGGTTCGAAAAAAGATCGACGGAGCTACCGCCTGAGGGCAGAGCCTGGTCGGCAACAAATTCAAAATTCCGTCCGGCGGCCTGTTCTTTCATCACCAAAAAGTCAGCTGCCCGACGCGCCAGGCGTTCCTGCTTCCGGGTGTTTTGAGAAAAAACCGGAAGGGCACAAAATAATAGGATGGCCAGTGTCTTTGTTTTCATCATACGGTAATGGAACGATTAGTCCTTCATGAATTTTAACCGGATGCTTTGTCTATTGTTCAATTCAACCAGCAGAAAATAACATCCCCGGGGAAGATCCTCGCACAGTATCGACGTTTTTGTACCGGATAAAGAATAGTTTCGGATCCGACTTCCTGAAAGGGTGCGGAGCTCGGCCGAAACGAAAGCTGCATCCCCGTTGCTGTGTATATGAAGCACATTGTGGGTAGGGTTTGGATAGAGGGAAACCTCGCGGGTCGGCGAAAAGAGGGCAGGGGCCTGGGAAGGATTCGTCGTGGCCGTATCCATAGCATGAAAGAGAAAATTGATTCCTTCGGGTAAGCTCGAAATGAGACTCAAAATGTGATCACCGTTGGGGTCGATCGTAAAGGTATGGTCAATCCCATTAGCATTCAGCGTGTCGGAAAACAGGCGGTTCTGGGGAAGAAGCCGGTATTCATCCCGTTCGCCGCAGTACAGATAAACGGCCAGTTTCGGATCGCCTTTCCATTGGGATATAAGCCGTATCGGGTTGTTGGGTTCCCATCGGCGGGCGATTTCCCCGATGACCTGGCCCAGCGAATCGACGGGAAAATCAACCGGCGGCCAGTTGTCGGGGGCCGGCGAAAAAGCACCCGACATAGAGTAAATCAACTTGGTAACATCGCCCTCGTAGGTAAAATCATAGGGCGCTTGCCCGCCATGCTCCTCAAGCAGCAGGGGCAATACATCGTCGTAATAGGTTG
>DAIMEA010000412.1:0-4165 GCA_036725585.1 Prolixibacteraceae bacterium
GGAGAACGCGCGTAGAAAAACCGTTCGATCCACCCGGCCGGTTCAGCGGCAGAATTTTGTATCGAACGGAACCGCAGCCGTTAAAAACATCATTCGATATTCTGAAGCTATTGGATACAGGTGAACATCGAACCTTGTGTGGCGAGGGATGACACCTTTTGACAACGGTCATCTCCGCATTATACCCAATTTTTTAGGGTCAACTTTCGGAATAACGCACTTTGTGCACTGTTTTGTGCCCATAAAAAGGGATTATTCACGACAGGGAGGCTACACGACAGGGAGGCGGCACGACGGCACGAATCATCGTGAAGTCGTGAAGTCATGAAGTCGTGAAGTCATGAAGTCGCAAAGTCGTGTATTGTCCCTTCCATAGATAAAAAAATTGAGACCAACCATTCTTCGATCAGAAATAGAAAATACTCCGCGAACTTCGCTGTGTTTTGTATTTACCTCTTCGAACCACTTTGATGATGGAACGCCGGTTGATGGCATGTTCTTCCTCGGTACAATCAACCCCGTCGTCGCAATGGTTCAGCAACTGGGTCTCGCCATACCCCGAGTATTCAATGGTGAGGGGCGCAATTCCCTTTTTCACAAGATAATTAAATGCCGACGTGGCTCGTTGCTTCGACAAACGGAGGTTGTACTCATCGCTTCCCTTGGCATCGGTGTGCGATTCGATGATGATTTCCAAATCGTTGTATTGGTTCACCAGGTTCACCACCTTATCGAGGATAAAGGCGGCATCGGGAAGGATTTTGTCGCTGTCGAAGGCATAATTAATGTGTTCGATCTGGATGATTTGCAGTTCGGTTCCATCGACCATTTCGAGGCTTAAGGGTTCGAGCTGGTCGGGAGCTTCCAGCAGGTCGAAATCCATTTCGATAAAAATCTCCACCTCAATTTTCTCGTTGGGAAGTTTGTTGAAGGTAGAAACATCTTTTTCGGCCGGCAAGTATTCCTTTTTACTTACCGACAGGCGGTAATTGCGCTGTTTGAAAGCGCTAAAGAGAAATTCGCCGTCTTCTTTCGAATACGCCACTTCGAGGGTGTCGAGGTTTTCGTCGAGCAGGGCAACCCGGGCATCGGGAATTTCGTAGGTATTGATCCGGTCTCGTATGGTACCCCTGATCTGAACGGGGATCCAAAGGATTTCGACGCTGAAAATATCGTCGTAGCCTTTGCCTCCCGGGCGATCGGACGAGAAGTATCCGCTCATTCCGATGTTGTCGAGCCAGAGGCCAAAATCATCGCGGGCACTGTTCACCGGGTAGCCCATATTTTCCCCACGGGTAAACACACCCCGGTCGGGCAGCGACATGTAAATATCGAGTCCTCCCATACCGCCCAATCCGTTCGAAGAGAAGTAAAGCACACCTTCGGTCGAAATGAACGGGAAGAGTTCTTCCCCTTCGGTATTGATTTCTTCCAGGTTAATAGGCTGCCCCCATTCGCCGTTTTCTTTCCGGCAGAAATAAATGTCGTTACCTCCTTTTCCTCCCGACATATCGGAAGCAAAGTAAAGCACATTGCCACTGGGATCGAGGGAAGGGTGCCGCAGGTTAAACTGCGCGTTGTTGTATTTAAACCCGCCTTTGAACACCCACTCTCCGTTTTCGAGGTCGGCATAATATATCTGAAGATTATTCTCAGTCCCTTTGCGGTCGACATTTTTCGTAGCCCGGTTGCTGTTGAAATACATCCGTTTACTCTCTTCATCGAAGGTGGCAGGTCCATCATGGAAGGAGGTCATCAGGTTTTTGGCAAAGATCTGGGGGTTGGAAAAATTTCCGTATTCGTCGATATCGACATAGTACAGATCGAGGAAGGGGAGGTTATCCCAGTTGTATTTGATATCCCGGCTGGCATCGGGGTCTCCGGTTGAGACATATACCAGCTTATTGTCGTAAATGGTGGGTCCCCAATCGGATCCTTTGGTGTTAAAGGGTACCGGTTCGACTACATAACGAACCGAGTCTTTCAACAGGAAGTTGATGTATTCGAGCAGGGATTGCTCCATATGGATCCGTCCGTCTTCGGGACGTAACTGTGAATATTCTTTTAGTGCTTTTTCCGATTCGGTATATTTTCCGTTCACCTTCAGGGCCATCGAATAATGAAAATAATCCTCGGGAACCCATTCGCCCATTTCAATCAGTTTCCCCAACCACAGTTCCACTTCTTCGGTGTTCCCAATATTCCGGTAACATTCGGCAAGGCGCCGGATCACATACGTGTCTTTCGGATCCCGTTCGTGGGCATAGGTATATAGGTCGATCGCTTCTTTCCAGGAGAAATCCTCGCGCGCCTGGTCAGCCAGCCTCACGGTGAGTTTTTGCCCCATCGCTGTTACCGACAAAACCAAAAAAAGGATTACCCAGCCTGTTACTATTCTCGTTCTTTTCCACATAGCCCTCATAAATTAGAAATAACGCGGAGACCGTACTCGGCCTCGTCCAAAACTGAAATCGAAACTTAAAAAAAGTTCGTGCGTGCCCGAATTATAAGAACCCAGTTCTGTCGTGGTCAGATCATAGGCATAACCCACCTTTAACTGGGGGGTTGCCTGAACCTGCGCCATAAATCCAAACGAGTTCCCGATCCGGTACGTCAGACCGACCCATAATTTTTCGATAAACACAGCCTGCGCCGTTATATCGGCCGAAATGGGCGCATTAGGCGTAAACCGGATCATAAAATATGGTTTAAATTTAATAATTCTATTCACATCAAAAACATACCCCCCCATAAAAAATGCGTGCAACTGTTCGCGCGTAACCGTTTCGGTTTCGATTGTCGACTTATAAATCACATTGGAAATCAATTTAGGTACCGACAAACCAATGTAGTAAACCGGGCTCGACAGGTAGACACCCACCCCGGCATTCGGGAGGAATTTGTAAACGATATCCTGCTGAAAAGCAGGATCGTTCGGATCGGTGTTGCCCAGATCGAGGGTGCTCAGCGGGGCGCTGAAAAAGCTGACACCGGCTTTCAGCCCAAATGAGAGGTAACGTTCGCCGGGATAGGTAATGGTGTAGGAATAATCGCCAAAAATCCCGGTATTGCTTACCACGCCAATTTTGTCGTTTATAATCGATCCGCCGATGCCCATTTCGCTGTTCAGGGGGGAATGGACAAAGAGGGTTTGTGTGCGCGGGTTTCCAGGCCACGACACCCATTGTTCGCGTACCAGCAACGAAGCGCTCGTCACTCCCTTGGCGCCCGCATAAGCCGGGTTCACCGAGAGCAACTGGTTCATGTACATGGTATACATGGGATCCTGTTGTGCCCGGGCTTTCAGGCCGAACAGCGCCAAAACGAACAATCCTATGATAATCCTTTTCTTCAATGTTTATCGGGTATCGGATGCAACATAAATGTTTCCCTTAATAATTCGTCGTTCTTTTTCGAGCTTATCTTCGTCGCCCAGGTCGAGGATAAAGAGGTACACGCCGGCCGGCAGCGGACCGCTCCCGATCCGTATTCCCTTGTTGGCCACCCCATTCCAGGGCTCGTCGTTGTTGTACAGATCTTTTTCATACACAATGTTTCCCCAGCGGTTAAACACAACAAAACGATTGTACTTGTATTTTTCGATGTTCTCGATAATGAGAAAGTCGTTGATCCCGTCGCCATTCGGAGAAAAACCTTCGGGTACCAGCGGATAACGTTCGACAACCAGAACGCATACCTTTGCATCGTCGGAATTGGCGTAACGAGTTGATGCAATGTAGGTAAAGGTGTCGTATCCAACAAAGTAATCGTCGGGAACGTAGGTAATCATTGAATCGAAGGGATGCTCGATTACGTATCCGTGCAGGGGTTGCTGAATCACCATCAGGTATTCGAGTTCGTATTCATCGTCGGGATCGATGATGTCGTTCCGGAGAACGTATACATCGACCGGTTCCTGTTGTGCCGTAACGATCGGGCAATCGTCGACTGCAATAAAGGGATCGATCGGATATCCTACGTGCATCAGGTCGGTATTGGTACAGCCAAAGCGGTCGGTGATGGTCAGGTAGTAATCGTCGGTTTGGGTTACGGTAACGGTATCGGAGTAGGCGAAATCCTTCCGGGTGTCGTCGTAATCGTTGATCCACCAGGTATATTTCAGGGGGCCGGCTCCCGTGCTCGCACCTCCGTCGAGCAAAACCGG
>DAIMEA010000413.1:0-4130 GCA_036725585.1 Prolixibacteraceae bacterium
TGGCCACCGGAGGCAAAGCCCTCATGATTGCAGTTGATTGCCGTACCGGCGAAAAAATTTGGGAAGTGCCCAACCCCGAGGGGTGGAAAATGTCACACTCTTCCATTATGCCGTATACCTTCAACGGAAAAAAAATGTATCTCTACGCAGCCATTGGTGGACTGATTGCAGTAGGTGTCGAGGGCGAAAATGCCGGAAAACTGCTCCTGAAAGTCCCCGAATGGGCCACCAACGTGATTGCCCCGTCGCCTTTGGCCATGCCCGACGGAAAAATTTTCCTGACCGCCGGTTACGGGGCCGGAAGCTTAGTGATCCAGCTCAAAGAAGAATCCGAAGTACTTGGCTACGAAGTGTTACAGCAATACAAACCGGTTGCCGGCCTGGCCTGCGAACAACAAACACCCATTTTTTGGAACGACCGGCTGTTTGGAATTATGCCCAAAGACGGGGGGCGGTACCGGAACCAGTTTGTTTGTGTCGACCCCAACGACTGCACCCGCATTCTCTGGAGCAGCGAGGAAATCCGCTTCGGGTTGGGTCCCTTTTTGTGGGCCGACGAGAAAATATTCATTTTAAACGACGACGGAACCCTTTATATCACGGAAGCCAGTACCTGGGGTTTTACGGTGCTCGACAGCAAAAGCGTCCTGCCCGACGGGCACGATGCCTGGGCCCCACTCGCCCTGGCCGACGGATACATGGTTTTGCGCGATGCCAACCGGGTGGTTTGCATCCGTCTCGGAAAATAAACCGGATAGGGTGCGAAAACGACAAACGTTTTTACCTTATCTGCAATTTAGGAAGATAATTTTTTACTAATACGACAATGAACAGAAAAGCAATCATGTATTTCCTGATTTTTCTGGCCCTGCTGATCGGGGTGGTCGTTGTATCGAACTACCTGAACAGCAAGCCCCGAAAGGCAAAACAAAATCCCTGGGAATACAATGTCGACGACTTTAAAACGGTCGATCCGGAATGGATCAGCCATAAAGAAGTGCGGCAAATGAAAGTGCCCCTTGGCGAGCACGGAGGCATTGCCGCATTCGGGAACCGGATCTTTTTCGCATCCGAATCTTCTGTGAAGACGCTTTCGCCTGAAGGAAAAATACTTGCCGAATTTGCACTCGACACCACACCTCTCTGTGTGGCGGCCGATTCGAGCCATGTTCTTGTGGGCTTTCGGCAACGCTTTGCCCGGTTTTCCCATTATGGAGAAAAGATATTCGATTTCACCTTTGCTTCCGACAGCACGGTGATCACCTCACTGGCTTTCCGCGGCGATCAAATGATTGTTGCCGATGCCGGTCGACGACGGTTGTATATTTTCCAGCCCGATTCGACCATAACCGAAATTGAAGGTGTGTCGGGGGCAAAAAACCTGCACGGATTCATTATTCCCAGTTCTTATTTTGATGTTGCCGTGAACAGCAGCAGCGAGTTGTGGTGCGTTAATCCCGGAATGCATGCACTCCAGCAATACGACGATTCGGGAAACCTGGTCCGCATGTGGGATAAAGCGTCGCTGCAGATCGAAGGATTCAGCGGATGTTGCAACCCGGCACATTTCACCTTTTTGTCCGACGGGCGCTTTGTAACAAGCGAAAAAGGGATGCCCCGGATCAAGATTTATACACCCGACGGGGAACTTGAATCGGTGGTTGCCCCGCCATCGGTATTTACCGAAAACGGCAAGGCCTGCGACGTGGCGACCCTGGGCGAAACCATCGCCGCCCTCGATTTCGACAAAAAAATGATTCGTATTTTTGAAAAGAAATGAACCGAAAGGAATTTATCCATACAGCCGGACGATACAGCATCCTGGCCCTCCTGGGTTTGCTGGCCGCACTTTTTATTGCAAAACGCAAAACAACGTTCCATGGGCCCTGTACCCAGAATTTTGCCTGTAACCGGTGCAGCCTGTCCGACCGATGTTCGATAAAAAAATGAGCGAAACCAGAAAATACAACCGGCGCGATTTCCTGAATAAAGGCGCGCGTTTTACCCTGGCCCTTGGGGCGCTCGGCCTGGCCGGAATGGCCGTGCGCAATGCCCTGGCCGGGCAAACAGTATGGCAGATCGATCCGTTCCAATGCACCCAGTGCGGCCGTTGCGCTACGGATTGTGTCTTGTCCGAATCGGCGGTGAAATGCGTCCATGCATACGATTTATGCGGCTATTGCGATTTATGCGGGGGCTACTTCAAACCCGGGGTGACCGATCTGAACACAGGCGCCGAGAATATGCTCTGCCCCACCCAGGCGATTGAACGTACGTTCATCGAAGAACCCTATTTCGAATACATCATTCACGAAGAGCTGTGCATCGGATGCGCCAAATGCGTGGCGGGTTGCTCCTCGTTTGGAAACGGATCGCTCATCCTCCAGATCCGTCACGATCGCTGCGTGAACTGCAACGAATGCTCCATTGCCCGCGTTTGTCCGTCGGATGCCATCCACAGGGTCCCGGCCAATGATCCCTATCTGATTAAAGGAGACTTTACGGCAGCGGAACAGAAAACCTGGGTGAATAAAAGTTGAAAAACAGGGTGTAACAATCGGTCGATATTATCGAAAATAATGAAACGAAAAGCGAATATACTCTTCAACCTGGAAAGATGGGTATCGTACACATCTCTAATCCTTCTTTTTCTGGTTTCCCTGCCGGGAAGCGCCCAGGTGCAGCGTTTCCCCAAACCGGAATTTGAAACGGGATATACCCAGCCCTCTCCCACGACACCCGAACCCCGGAGCGATTTCATGGCCTACGTCGATGTGCTGGTTTTATTGCTGGTGATGTCTTTGGCAGCCTGGTTCCTTTTAAAGAAACGTTCGCGAATGGGCATTTTATGGCTGAGTGTTTTTTCCCTGGTTTACTTTGGATTCTTCCGCGAGGGCTGTGTCTGTTCGGTCGGATCCATCCAGAACATTGCTCTTACGCTTTTCAATCCCTCGTACGCCATTTCGCTTCCCATCATCTTGTTTTTTCTGCTGCCCTTGCTTTTTTCGCTTTTTTTTGGCCGGGTTTTTTGTGCTTCGGCCTGTCCTTTAGGTGTCATTCAGGACCTGGTAATCCTGAAGCCCCTGTCCCTACCGCTGTGGCTGAGAAAAACACTGGGCTTGTTTCCGTACATTTACCTCGGATTGGCTGTTCTTCTGGCGGCCACTTCATCGGAATTCATCATTTGCCGGTACGATCCCTTTGTGGGCATTTTCCGCATGGGCGCCGAATTCAGCATGATCGTCCTGGGAATTGCCTTTTTGCTGATGGGCCTGTTTGTGGCTCGCCCTTATTGTCGTTTTTTATGCCCCTATGGCGTTTTGCTGGGCTGGACTTCCCGTTTCTCGCGAAAACACATGAGTATAACCCCGTCGGCCTGCATCCAGTGCCGCCTCTGCGAAAGCTCCTGCCCGTTTGATGCCATTGATAATCCGTCGGAAGCCCTCAACGCAGAACAGAAAGTTGTTAACAAGAGGCGATTTCTGCTGTTCCTTCTTCTGATCCCGGTTTGGATGGCCTCCGGCGCTTTGGCTCTGTACCAATCCCACCCCTTTCTTTCCCGGGCCCACCCCGATGTGTACCTGGCCGAATTGCTGATTGCCCATCCGGAAATGAAAGAAAATAAAGACAACCTCGACGTACAGACTTTTCTGGCCTCAGGAAAAACCATGGAGCAACTGGTTATAGAGGCAAAGCAGATCCGTGAAAAATACAAAACGGGGAGCTGGATCCTTGGCGCCTTTCTCGGACTGGTGATAGGAATAACGCTGATGAACTTGTTTGTAACCCGAAAACAGGAAGACTTTTTACCCAATAAAACAAATTGTTACAGTTGCGGGCGATGCATGACTTATTGCCCGGTGAAAAAATGATGCCTATGGATAAGCCAGCCAAGATACGTTTTGCCCGGAATGTTGCAATCGTTGCGGGTGCTTTCACCCTGTTGATGAGCCTGCTTATGCTCTTCAATTATTTTCAGCTTTCAAGCCACGATCCCATTGAGAATGAAACCCTGAAGGCCCTGGTCGACCGGCTGGGCAACGAGCCGGGTAACGAGGCCTTGCTGAACGAGATCAGGGCCTTCGATCTGATGGCCCGCAAAGCATACTTTACATCCAAATGGCAGATCA
>DAIMEA010000414.1:0-4129 GCA_036725585.1 Prolixibacteraceae bacterium
AGCGGGGCCCTTCCGGACGGATTATCCGCCTGAAAATTGTAGGCGAAAAACAAACAATGATCGTGGGCAAAGAACTGGAAATCCGCCGCTGGCTATCGGAAAGCCACTTGTATAGTTCGGCTTTTGAGGTCGAAAAAATTTGGGAAAGCAACAGTCCTGTTCCCGTGCGCTTTATTTTCCACGGAGCCGGATGGGGCCATGGTGTCGGGATGTGCCAAATCGGGGCCGCGGTTATGGCCCGCGAAGGCTATACGCCCGAGCAAATTCTGACGCATTATTACCCCGGCAGCCGGTTGGAAAAAATGTATTGAGAGAAGGCGCGAAGGTATTTTTGAACCGCAGAGACGCAGTACTGCCTTTATCCCCGACAGGGTTTGGAACCCTGTCGGGGATAAATGTTCCAAAACTTTTCAAATGAAGAAAACACAGGGATTTCTCCCGCGGGTGAAATCCCTCTTTGCATCAAGATACAGATCACGGAATAAATGGAATCCTTAATTCTGACAGGGTTCCATACCTTGTCAGAATTCGGGTAAACCTGCTGTACAACACAATCCCAAACCGGTAACCTTTTCCCCTTCCCGGGAATAAATGGATAAAATGTCCCGAAAGAATTTATTGTTTAAATTTTTCGGGATTGATTGTAACAAACTATTTATTCACTCCTAAACCTATTCCTATGAAAAATTTATCGTTTCCCGCGCAAACCCTCCGCGCAACAAACAAACAAACAAACAAACAAACAAACAAACAAACAAACGTTTTGTAATCCTGCTATTTGTTTCAGCCATGTTCCTGGCAGGTAATCCCCTGCATGCACAGATCAAAGTGGACTCCGACGGCGATGTGGGGATCCGCAGCCAGTCGACCGATGCCTCGGCCAATATCTTCCTGAGCGGGAGTGTGAAAATCGCATCTCATTCCTTCATAACCAGCGCCGGTACATTCCGCCCCTTAAGTTCAAACAATTCAAACTACCTGGGGAACGGATCTTTCCAGTTTAACGGTATATACGGAAAAAACATCTGGGCAAACGGGTCCTATCTGGGTTCCGACCTCCGTTTCAAGGAAAATATCCGCGAGATAGAATCCCCACTCGAAAAACTTCTACTACTTAAAGGTCTGAAATACGACCTGAAAAGCGAAGCGGTTGACACAACCAGCAACCAAAAGGAAAAAGAGAAAAAAGAACGGCTCCGAAAAAACAAGATGGGCTTTGTTGCCCAGGATGTGATGGAACTGTTCCCCGAGGCTGTGGTGTACGAAGAAGATATCGACCGGTATTATCTTGACTATAATGCCATCATCCCGGTTATTGTGGAAGCGATGAAAGAACAACAGGCAACCATAAACCAACTGGAGGAAGAATTGTCTTCTTTAAAGAATAACAATAGAGACAAATCGGCAACAATAACTGAAACAGAAGGGCAGTCAGCCATACTGTTCCAGAACGTTCCCAATCCTTTCTCTGCCATTACCCGGATCGACATGTACCTCCCTTCCGATGTTTTATCGGCATCGTTATATATTTATACCATGCAGGGCGAACAGATTAAGTCAATAAAAATAGCCGGCAGGGGAAACACTTCTGCCACACTGGAAAGCAATTACCTGAAAGCAGGCATATACCTGTACACCCTGGTTGCCGATGGTAAAGAAGTGGATACGAAAAAAATGATTTTAACGAAATAATTACCGAAAAATGAGAAAAGTAATTTTCCTCTTAATCAGCTTTTTCTTGTTTTTCTTTTCTTATGCTCAAAGCAGTCTCGATTCGTTAAAATTATTTGAGTACCTTAACAAAGAAAACATCAAAAAGCACACACCCTACATCAGGGCAAATTCGGACTGTGAGTTTGATCTGAACGAACATCTCAACAGCCAGGAAATTGATGGTTTTTGCATCAGCGGCAGCGGAAATCTTTTTTCCGACAGCAGTATGATCAAAGTGCTTCTGAAAGATCGATTCAACATGGAATATTTGGTATTGGAATCATCCGCAGTCTTTGATGAAATCGGGAAAATCAGGTTTAAAAACCGGATGGAAGAAACATTTTTACTCGATGGGGTCGTACCCCAAAAAATGATCATTCAACTATCTGATGCATCGATCGAGATATCCGAGATAATTACGTACAATTATTCACCTCAGGATGGATCAACAAAAGAAACAGTACGCGTGACCAAGAAACGGGAAATTGAAAATGAAAAATTGGCACAGATCCGAAAGCATATTGAAAAAAACCGGATGATCTGGCATGCAGACCATACCGATTTTTCAGCAAAGCCCTATTCCTCCAAAAAGAAATTCTTTGGCGAGAAATTTAATTCCTATGGGTTTGAATATTACAGGGATGGCTTTTTTTCGACCCCTTCAAACAAGCAAGGCTCGAAACTTAAGAGCATCACTACGTATGCTGATGGATTTGACTGGCGAAATCGCCATGGCCAGGATTGGATGACGCCCAATAAATGCCAGTCGGGTTGTTGGCTGAACCAGGAAATCAACTGCAACTATCATGATTCGGTTAGTTGCGCCAATGCAGGCGGCGTTTACATAGAACCACCCACTTGCTGGGCATTTGCGGCAGCTGGCGCTTTGGAGGCGAATGTTAACCTCTATTTCAACCAACACATCGACCATGACCTTTCGGAACAGCAAGTTGTCAGTTGTGCCCATGGGGTTGCTGAAAGATGGTATTTAAGTTTTACCCTAAATTACATTAATGCAAATGGCATTTTCACAGAAGAATGTTATCCCTATTTAGCTACAAATGGCAATTGCGATGAAGTATGTATCAACCCTTATGATATAATAAATTTTTCATCATACAATCGATTTTATTCTGAAGAGGAAATGAAATATAGCCTTATCCACACCGGGACAATGCCCTGTAGAATGTATAGTTGGGACCATTCTATTGTCTTAGTAGGCTATGGAAAGGTTCAGGCTGGGGATTACATTGATTTTCTGTCTGGTCAGGTCATACAACCCGGTGATCCCAATATCGGGAAAACTTATTGGATATTGAAACAGAGCAACACCCATACCGGCTGGCCTTATCATACAGGGTATATTTACATGCTGGATAAACCTGAAAATGCTTATTCCTTATATCCCCCCTACTCGAGCCAACTGTTTGATAATTCAGATATTCAATGTACCGACAACGACAACGACGGGTATTGCTGGTGGGGAATTGGCAGCCGGCCGGCCAGTTGCAACTCCTGTTGCTGCGCCCCCGAGCCCGACGGGGACGATTCAAATCCCAACCTGGGGCCCATGGACAGTTACGGAAATTGCCAGGTAATTTCTTCGCCCTACTGTTGCCCGACTGAAGTTACCGGGACCGAAACCTGGACAACCGTGCGAAACGACTGCGGGGGCGTTGTTGTTAAAAGTGGCGGCAACCTTTTAATCAACGGGGCCACCATTAACCTCCCCTATGGAAAATCGTTTTCAGTGGAAACCGGGGGTACGTTATTGTTCAATAAAGGATTAATCGATTAAAAACGGGATTTATGAAACACCTATTTCTTACGATCATCCTGAATACCTGTTGCATCCTTGTTTTCGCCCAAAATTTCATCGATACGAGCAAGGTTTGGAGCGTGGCCAGTTTTGGCTTTGACGGGTCGAACTGGATGCCCCCAAAATCGAAGTACTTACAGTTTAAAGGAGACACCCTGATCGACAACCGGATCTATGCAAAATTGTGCTCTTCCGACAACCGGGAAAAACAAGGCTGGCGCATCCGGAGTTTTATGCGGGAAGAAACAGATGGAAAAATTTATACGCGTTTTACATGGGGAGATGAATTTCTAAGTTATGATTTTAACCTTCAAAAAGGCGATACATTCTTAATTTTTAATGATGTAATAATGGTCGTAGATTCAGTCGTCTATAAACCATTTGGCGATAAGTACGCAAAACATATTTATCTGACCTCTCCAATGATAGCCAATTATACAACAATTTGGGTTGAAGGGATAGGAGCGTTTGATTCAAAACCGGATGAGAGTTGTCCGGGTATGGCAGTTGGTGGATATACCAAGCTAATCTGCTTCGAAGAGCAAGGCGAACTGGTTTATCATAACACAACCTATTCGGGATGTTTTATTAACTCAG
>DAIMEA010000415.1:0-4116 GCA_036725585.1 Prolixibacteraceae bacterium
CATATTTATTTTGTATAGTTCGAAGAACAAATGTATTTTGCTTTTGTTTCATATTGTTGATGAAACCTTTAAGGATCTGACCTTTGATACTGATGTCCTCCAATGTGCGCTTCAGTCCGATATGTTCTTTAATACCCTTGGCATTTTGCTTCGAAACTCCAGCCACAAAATTTATGTGGTTTTTGATTCCCGGATGGAACCCATTGATGAATTCAAAATCATTTATCCGGCCTTTATCGGTTCTGTTTTTAACAACGGACAATCGCTTATTGTATCATGTGAAAACACGCTGCAGTTTAGGGAAATATCCTTTTCCAACAGAAAAATGGAACCAAAAGTACGTATGGAGATGGAGCAGAAAGGGAATACCCTTTCCTACGATCCCGGGCAAAATGCAATATGGAACGTTCACCGTTCCAACGTTATTGAACAATTTTCGCTTCGGTATCATAAATTGGTTCATCGTGTTCGGAACACGATGCATTTTTCCCCGGAGGAATCTCTGATACATCTTATTCATTTTAAGAATTTTTCGTTACTGGCAACAAAAAAGTATGCAGACAGAGAATTTTTTGTTCATTTGCATTTCTATGAGAAAACGGGACTGTTTTTGCGTGATAAAGAATGGGGACCTTTTTCGCATGAGCTTATCCTCGAATACGATCCCGGTGTCGACATGGCCTATCTTTTACTTGATAACAGTTTGTATCGGGTCCATTCCGATTGCACCGTCCAATTGCACGCTGTTCTCGATTTGGACGATCGGATTTCAAAAATGGTGCAATGGCGACAATGGCTGATCATCCTGTGTCAGGATTCTGTGCATGATACGCAAATGTTCTACAGTTTTGACTTACGGTCGGGATTGCTGGTACCCGTTGAATATGAGGCAGAGAAAAGAATCTCCGCAACGAACATGTCGTGTAGTAACGACGATCATTTATTTGTTCAGGATTATCACCTGCTGTATCATTACAGGCTCGCGTTATCCAATGAAAAAGAAGCCATTCGACTGGAAAAAATCAGCGAAATTTCTTTAAATCCTTCAAGCTATGAAAAGATTATTTGTTTAGAGGGACCGGTTTATATCAGCAAAAACAATTCGAATCTTTCCTTCATCAACCTGGACAAAAAGTGCATCATTGCCCGGATGTTTCTTATGACCAACGACGATTGGGTACTTTTGCCCACCGAGTCGGACTATTTTTACACAACCAGCATAAAGCATCTCTGCTTTATCGATAAGGACGGGAATCATTTGGAGGGAAAAGACCTTCATCCCTGGTATGTGAAAACCTATAACAACCTGGAGAAAACCCTTGAGGTTATCGGGCTGAAAAAAAAGAAGATGGATATCGATGAGCTAAAAGAAATGCTTTCATCCCTGCAAAAGCAAGATACATTGCCGCTTCGACTCGGGTATAAAGCAGAAATCAAGGAAACAACCGGCACAATATAATCTGTTGCTGGTTTTTGCCCTCACGCTTACATCAGGAATATTGAGTGGGCCTCGCATTCCCGGATCATTTCATCGGGCCAGATGGAGGATTGCACTTCACCAATATGTGCTTTCTGAAGGAAGTACATGCAAATGCGCGACTGTCCGATACCTCCGCCGATGGAAAGCGGGATTTCGTCGTTGAGCAGCATCTTATGAAAGAGCAGTACCTTGCGGTCAAGGGCATTTTCCATTTCCAACTGGCTCAGCAGGGCGGCTTTGTCGACACGGATGCCCATGGATGAAATTTCGAAGGCCCGCTCCAGGATTGGGTTCCAAATTACGATATCGCCGTTGAGGCCGGCAAAGCCGTTTCCGGTTGGGGTGGTCCAATCGTCGTAATCGGGGGCCCTGCCGTCGTGTTTCAGGCCGTTTGAGAGCTTGCCGCCAATTCCGATAATGAAGATGGCGCCGTGCTTGCGCGCCATTTCGGTTTCGCGTTCCGGGGGCGTTAACCCGGGATACATTGCCAGCAGTTCTTCGGTATGGACAAAGGTGATTTCATCGGGCAGACCAGGCAGGATAGAGGGAAATTCCTCACACACTTGAAATTCGGTGCGTTTAAGTACACGGTAAAGGCGCCTGACCACGTCTTTCAGAAAATCAAGGTTCCGGTCGCCGGCTTCGATGGCTACTTCCCAGTCCCATTGGTCGACGTATAACGAATGGATGTTGTCGAGCTCTTCGTCGGCCCTAATCGCGTTCATGTCGGTATAAATACCGTATCCTGAGGGTATGCCCAGTTTGCCAAGCGTCATTCGTTTCCATTTTGCCAGCGAATGGACCACTTCGGCAACCTGTCCGTTCATATCGCGAATCGGGAAACTTACCGCTCGCTCAATGCCGTTCAAATCATCGTTGATCCCTGTACCCCGCAGCACAAACAAGGGTGCGGTCACCCGGCGCAAACGCAGCTCGGACGAAAGATGGGTCTGGAAAAAATCCTTGACCAGCTTGATGGCTTTTTCGGTTTGTACCGGATCGAGAATGGGCTTATACCCTGAAGGAATCGTTAATTTCATGAAACGCTTTTTAAAGATATTCGTTAATAAATTGGCGCAATTTTAGTAAAAATTTCATCATTTTTCTAAAAAAACAACGTTGTTTCAGAAAAATACGGAACGAATCGCCCAAAAAAGTTACAAATGGAGATTTTTATTGATGGGAACATAAAACATAAATACACGTATCTGAAGAACCATCTTGCCCGATAGAAAAACGCAAAACACTGCAAATCAATAAAATTTTTTCAATGAAAAAACCTTTATCGTCGGTTGATCCTGCTATCGGATTGGCACCTGCCGTTCAAATTCCACTTCGAGCGACATAAATGTTTCGGTTCGGGCAATGCCCTCAATTTTCTGAAATTCATCGTCGATGATTTGTTTCAGGTGCTTGTTGGTTTTTGTCTGAATCTTGACAAAGATGGCATATTGTCCGGTGGTATAGTGGCACTCAATTACTTCGGGTATTTTCTTCAACTCTTCCACCACACTTTTGTGAAAGCTGGCCTTTTCGAGGTAGATGCCCATGAAAGCGCAGGTATTGTAACCCAGTTTTTCGGGGCTGACAATGAATTCCGACCCGGTAACCACGCCCATGTTCAGAAGACGCTGTACACGCTGGTGAATGGCGGCTCCCGAAACGCCGCATTCACGGGCAACCTCGAGGAAAGGAGTGCGGGCATTTTGGGTGATCATGCGCAAAATTTTTTGATCCAGATCATCGATGTGTTTGGACAGGTTCGGATTTTCTTCGCTCATCATGGTGTATGACATTTTAAATTGTAAGTTAAAAGTACAAAATAATTATAAATTTTCACAATTTTATCCTTTTTTCAGGAAAAAGATTTCAATTTATAACAAAGAATGGTTTTGGCGCCCGCACGTAAGCACGTTGATGTTGTTGGGTGAAATGAAGCGGATTCCTAATTTATGGCATCCGGGAAAACCCATTTTTTTCAGAATTGTTATTACTTTGCATGAATAAATACGAATGACAAAATGGAATTCACACTCAACAACCGGGACGGAAACTACAAAAAGATTGAAAAATACAATCCGGAAATTACCCAAAAACTGACGGGACATTACCGGGAAATCATTCAACTTGTAGGCGAAGATCCAAACCGTGAAGGTTTGGAAAAAACACCTTTACGTGTTGCCAAGGCGATGCAGTTTCTGTTACAGGGCTACGAAATGGATCCGGAAAAGATCCTTCGTTCGGCCATGTTTCAGGAGGAATACCGCCAGATGGTTGTTGTGAAGGAGATTGAACTTTTTTCGATGTGCGAGCACCACATGCTCCCCTTCATCGGAAAAGCGCATGTGGCCTACATACCGAACGGGTACATCACAGGACTGAGCAAAATCGCCCGTGTGGTGGAAGCTTTTTCCCGCCGGCTCCAGGTACAGGAGCGTTTGACGACCCAAATAAAAGAGTGCATCCATAATACCCTGCACCCGCTGGGAGTAGCCGTTGTTATTGAAGCGCAGCATCTTTGCATGCAAATGCGGGGGATACAGAAGCAACATTCGGTAACCACTACGTCCGATTTTACCGGGGCTTTTAACCGCGAAGCGACCCGGGAAGAATTTTTTAAAATCATCAGCAGCAAC
>DAIMEA010000416.1:0-4116 GCA_036725585.1 Prolixibacteraceae bacterium
GTGCCGATTGCTCCATCATGAAATTAATGCCTTCCATCACCGAAATGCCCAGAAACATCCCGATATATCCAGCCAGCGCGGTGATCAGAATCGATTCGAGCAAAACCAGACCGATAATCGACGACGGGGTGGCGCCCAGCGCTTTCCGGATTCCGATTTCTTTGGTCCGTTCCTTTACCACGATCAGCATAATGTTGCTAACCCCCACAATCCCTGCGATCAGGGTGCCGATGCCGATCAGCCAGACAAACATTTTGATTGCGCTGAAAATGTTCATGGTTTCGATGTAGTTTTCGAGCGAATTGTACAAGCCAATGGCGCGTGTGTCTTTCGGATCGAAGCGGTGTTTTTTTGCCAGCATTATTTTGATGTTCTCTTCAATTTGCTGGCTTTCCTTTTTGCTTACATCCACAGTGGTAAGCGCGAGGTTGTGGATTCGGTCGCCCGCGTTGAACAAACGCTGGGCCGTAGCGATCGGGATCAGCCCCTGCCGTGTCCCTTCGCGGGGATCGAGTTCATTGTACACACCGATTACCTGGAAGGGAACACTTCCTACCCGGATGAATTCACCAATCGGATCGACATCTTTAAACAGCGCTTTCCGGATATCCTCGCCAATAACCATCACCTTTCGATCGTATTCCATATCGATATCGTTGATGAAGCGGCCCCGGGTAATGATGAATTTTTCAATATCGAGATAATCGGGGTGGCACGATTGGGTATTGTAGTTGCCGTATTCATTCCGGTACGAATACGTACGGTCGCCAATCCAGTATCGGGCTGAAATCTTATCGATTTTATCCATATTTTTTACGGATAAATAGTCGTCCATGGTTAGCTGGATTCTTCTTCCGGGTTTGAATCCTTCGAAGGGGAGGCTGGTTTCGCGACTCCATATCCACATGGCATTCAGGGCGTTTCCTTCAAAATTGGAGCCAACGCCGTTGCTGAGTCCGTTCCCTGATCCCAGCAAAACCATCAGCATAAAAATGCCCCAGGCCACGGCAAATCCTGTCAATACTGTACGAAGCTTGTTCTTTTTGATCGTACCCAGTATTTCCTGCCATTTATCAATGTCGAACATAACTAAAGAGTTGCAACGTTTTTAGCAAAATTCTGTTTGAAAGAGGCAAGCTCCCCGTTAATGATCAGATCGCCGATCACGCCATCACGAAGTTTGATGATTTTGTCGGTCATGGCAGCAATATCGTGCTCGTGGGTCACAATAATGATGGTAATTCCTTCCTTATTGATTTCCTTCAGGATTTCCATTACCTCGTAAGAGGTTTGGGTGTCGAGGGCTCCGGTTGGTTCATCGGCGAGGATCACCTTGGGCTTCGAAATGAGGGCGCGGGCAATGGCTACGCGCTGTTTTTGTCCGCCCGAAAGCTCGTTGGGCTGGTGCTCGGCCCAGTCGAGCAAACCCAGCCGATCGAGATAATCCAGCGCAATTTTGTTTCTTTTTTTCCGGGGAACGCCTTGGTAGTACAGAGGTAAAGCAACATTTTCCATGGCATTTTTGAACGAAATCAGGTTGAACGATTGAAAGATAAACCCGAGCGTCTCGTTCCGGTATTTGGCCGCATTCTTCTCGCTCATGTTTTGGATCAGTTTCCCGTCGAGAAGGTATTCCCCTTTATCGTAGCTGTCGAGGATCCCCAAAATATTCAGCAATGTCGATTTTCCCGAACCGGACGATCCCATAACCGATACAAACTCGCCCTGATGAATATCGAGCGAAATGCCTTTCAGTACATGCAGGCTGTTGTTCCCGGTGAAATAGGATTTGTGAAGGTTTTTCAGTGTTATCATGGCTATTTAACAAACTTTATTGTCGAATCTGTGTTCAAAAATCTTTCTTCTTATGCGAAATTCACGGTTTCAATAGATGAATGAACGATTATTATCGGTAACTGTCTTTTTTTACTGATTAGTATCGAAAGGAGCTAAAAATTACATATTGGGATTCCTTCTTTTCATTTTGGGATAAGAAGAGAAGTCCCCGTTCAGAAGCATTCATATGTAGTTTGTTCATCCAAAAATAAATGGACAGCATGTTTACTTTTTGCATTTTTTAACCTGCAAGGCTGATTTTTTTTGATGAAAAATTTGTTGGGCAAACATTTTTCATACATTTTTGTCTTTTATTAAAAAGGAAATGAAACGAACATGTTTGCAGAAAAACACAAACACGCATGAACAAACCACATGTGAGTTCCATTAGGACGAAATTTTGTTTAAAGAGCGACCTTCCGATCCAAAAGATATTCAGTATGTTAAAAGTTTTATTCGAATGAAAAAAAGTGGCTTTATCATACTTCCCTTATTCCTTACGGTACTGTTGATCTTCTCTACCGTAGGCTTTCATATTATGACCACTTTTTGTGCCGGATGCGACGAAACACACAGCCATATAACAATTGTTGCCGAAGTCGAATCTTCCTGCTCGTGTTGCGACCGTGATGATGCAACACAGCATTGCTGTTCTGATTCAGATACACCTGCTTCTGCCGGTCACTTGCCTTTATCCACCTTTGTTCATCTTTCGTTCGATTCGCCGGCAGCCAAAATTCAGCATCCATCGTTTGATGCGCCCATTCTTTTGTTATCGGTTCTTCCCGTATTATTTCATATTCGGTTTGGATCCGATTTTGCTACGGATACGGATCATGAGCCCTTTCTCCCTCCGGCTACCGGCCGTTATCTGCAAATTCTTTTCGGGGTATTCAGAAATTGACGTCCGGCATTTTCGAGTTTTTTCAGAAAATGTCTCATCGTTAATTCATTGAATTATGATACGAAAAGTAGGATTCATTGTTATTGGACTAATTATTTCCAATTATTCTATAGCCGACAACCGATATGTGATGGGGGTGGTTCGCGAGAAGGATAACCCGGCGTTACCTGTTGTGGGCGCCAATATATATTGGGCTGGAACCAGCAAGGGAACAACATCGGACAGCATGGGCGCCTTTCGCCTGGCTCTTGAAAATGCACTACCCGATGCGCGTTTGGTTGTTTCTTTTGTGGGCTTCCGTACCGACACCCTTTTTGCCGTTCCCGGCAACGAATTGCAGGTATTGTTGGAACGCAACACCGAACTGGATGAGGTGTTGATCCGGGAAAGAAGAAAAGGTGTTTATCTTTCGACGCTCGATCCGGTGCAGTCGCATAAAGTGACGGCCACTGAACTACAGAAGGCCGCCTGCTGCAATTTGTCGGAAAGCTTTGAAACCAATGCATCGGTCGATATTGCCTTTACCGATGCGGTAACAGGCGCCCAGCAGATCCGGATGTTGGGTTTATCGGGCACTTATGTGCAGACTCTCTCCGAAAATATGCCCATGTTGCGGGGGTTGGCTGCGCCCTATGGACTGGGTTGGGTGCCGGGGCCCTGGATGGAATCGATCCAGATCTCTAAAGGAACTTCATCGGTGGTGAATGGCTATGAAGCTCTCACCGGCCAGATTAACGTGGAATTTAAAAAGCCCGGGGGGACCGAAGTGCTTCATTTCAATGCCTATGGGAACGATGCCCTGAAAACAGAGGCCAATCTCAATTATTCCCACTCTTTTTCCGACAGTTTGATGACCACCGTATTCCTCCATGGAGAGAATCAGTGGAAGGCTATTGACCTGAACGGCGACCGGTTTATGGATCTTCCCAATGTGCGGCAAATCAATTTCATGAATCGCTGGAATTTTATTCCGAAAAGGGGCGGGCACCGGGAAATTGGCATCAAGGCCCTTAACGAATTGCGTCGATCCGGTCAGGTAGGCGCTTTCGGTGATCCCGGTGCCGGACTCTATGGTATTGAAATCGAAACACGACGGTATGAGATCTTTGCGAAAAACGGAATCCTTTTCGATCGACCCGGAACCAGCCTGGGACTCCAGTTTTCGGGAAGTTTTCACGATCAGCAATCGGTTTACGGGCTGAAGCAGTATACGGGAACCCAGTACAGTGTGTATTTCAATGCCATCTATCAGGGGCACTTTGGTTCGGACCTGCATACTTACAAAACCGGGATATCATTTCTGGGCGATTGGTTGGACGAACGTCTGGACGATCGCCCGTTTCGTAACCAGGAACTTGTTCCCGGGGGTTTTTTCG
>DAIMEA010000417.1:0-4095 GCA_036725585.1 Prolixibacteraceae bacterium
GAGCAAAAGCAGTGTCCAAAGAACAGATGCTGCCAAAAGAGAAGAAATACGACAGCACGACAACACGACAGCACGACAACACGACAATCCCGACGTACGTCGGGAACAACAATGACAACAATGACAACAACTACAAATCTCATCCCCCTCGCCATATCCTATACCGCCTCTGTCGGGTCCGGCGTTGAAATGCTGCCGGTGGCCGCCATTGCAGCGATCATTGTCCGTGTGCCTCGGGTCACATAGGAACGGGATATCCTTGCTGCAGCGAAAGCCCCTTCCGGAGTGACCCGGGAGGGGCTTTCTTTTTCGATGACTGTTAACCATAAATACAATACCATGAAAAATCAGTACGAAGAAAAGTTCTCGAAGAACTACCGAAACATCCCCCAATCGTTTATCCGCGAAATTCTGAATGTGGCCAGTCGGGGTGATATGATTTCTTTTGCCGGAGGATTACCGAACCCCGAATTTTTTCCCAACCGGGAATTGGCACAATCGGCCGAAGCTGTTTTAAACGGTTCCGGGGACAGGGTGCTGCAATATGCCGGTTCGCAGGGTTTGCACCCGCTCCGCGAGTGGATCGCCCAAAGGTATAACCGGAAGTATGGCCTAAGCATCGCTCCCGAAAACATTGTGATTACCAGCGGATCGCAACAGACCCTCGATGTTGTGGCCAAAATGTTCATCGAACCCGGCGACGGGATTGTGATCGAAAAACCTACCTACCTGGGAGCGCTGCAGGCTATGTCGGGTTATCTGCCCCGCTTTCTTCCGGTCGATCTGATGAACGACGGGCCGGACATGGATCGGATTGGGCATTTGTGCAGGGAACATGTTGTCAAATTCATGTACTGTATCCCGAATTTCCAAAATCCGTCGGGGATTTGTTACAACTCCGAAAAGCGGCAGATGATCACCGATTTGTCGAGCCGCTACGGGCTGTTGTTGCTCGAAGACGATCCGTACAACGAAATACGTTTTGAGGGCGACGATCTGCCCCCTCTTTACAGGTATGTGCCGGAAAACGTTCTGTGGACCGGGTCGTTTTCGAAAATGGTGGCTCCCGGCTTGCGTATGGGCTGGGTGGTATTGCCTCCCGGCCTCGTGTCGCCCTTTATCCGCGCCAAACAATCGACCGACCTGCATTCCAACAATCTTTCCCAATATGTGCTTTGGCATTACCTGACCCACAATAACATCGACGAACATTTGGAATGCATCCGGATCGCATACAAAAACCAATGCCGGGCCATGCAGGAAATGATCCGGATGTACCTTCCCGGCGAGGTGGAATGCACCTGCCCCGATGAAGGGATGTTCATCTGGCTCACGCTTCCCGAGGGCTTGAATGCCGAAGAACTGGTTTATGAATGCATCCGTAAGGGCGTGGCTTTTGTCCCCGGCCGTTCTTTTTTTACCAACGGGGAAGGCGACCTGCATATCCGGATGAATTTCAGTAATTCCCTGGTCGAATCGATTGAAAAGGGGATGAAGATAATGGGGACTGTCATGGAATCGGTACGAAGGGAAAAAGTTTGTTTCATGAATAATTCCTGACCGCAACCCTGAAAATTCTTCTTAACTTGATGCAAAAAAACCAATGAACCGTATTGAACTGATCAAAGGCGATATAACCGCCCTGGCGGTCGATGCCATTGTAAACGCGGCCAACACCTCGCTTTTGGGGGGTGGCGGGGTCGACGGAGCCATCCATCGGGCTGCCGGGCCTGAGTTGCTGGCAGAGTGCCGTACCCTCAACGGATGCCGGACAGGCGATGCAAAAATGACCAAAGGATATCGCTTACCGGCACGGTATATCATTCATACCGTTGGCCCGGTTTGGAACGACGGATTGCACGACGAACCCGAACTATTGGCCTTGTGTTACCGGCGCTGTCTCGAAATCGCCGTGGAAAACGGGATCCGAAGTATCGCTTTTCCCAACATCAGCACCGGCGTATACCAGTTCCCTAAACAGAGGGCAGCCTTGATCGCACTGGAAACCGTTTCCGATTTTCTGAAGAAGACCCCGGGCATAGAAAAGGTTATTTTTTGTGCGTTCGACGAAGAGAATTATTTGCTGTACCAAAAGTTGATCCATGAATAGTTTCTTGTTATGGGTAGTTCCTCTTTAAAATTCTTGGTCATAATGCAGGAGCCATGCCCCAATTAGGCCGTATTGACTAGAAATGGTTCGTTCCCTAATATGAATTGCCGTCAGCTTTAGCTGACGGAACTAAAGGGAGCCATTTCATCCCGGCCACAGTAATCCGATGAAAAAAGCTCGCGTCAAGTATGGCCGGAAAGCAGAAAATTTGTTTTCTGGTAATTTTTATAAATAGCATAATTATAGCTCTATGCAAAAATTTGGCATGGGTGGCGCAGCGCAGATACCTTTCTCTGGAAGGTAGTTTTTCCCTTTTGTTTTTCTCTGTGTTAAAGTGTTGCTATTTAGAAATAAATGGTCTTATTATTTTGATATATCGTTTTTTTTTTTTTAAATTTTGTAACATCACCAAAAGAAAATGAAAAAATGATATCCCTTTTTTTTCCGAATTATCCGTAAATCAAACTTTTTTTGATTTTTGTTGGGTCATTCTTTGTTGCCGATGGTGCAGGGAGGGATTGACATGCAATTCAACTTTTTTCGTGATGTAGGTTGTTTTTTAAAAGAAATAGAAAGGCAACACGCTATAAACACATGCTGCCTTTCGTCCAAATGTTTCATCTGAACAGAGAGCGGTAACTCCCTTGTTCGCAAATCTAAAAATTATGAAAAGATTTTGCAATTTTTTATTGATTTGTTTGTTTTTGTGTTTTGGATTGATATCCAGAGCTACAACTATCAACTTTCATGTGCGTTTCGAACCTGATTTAAAAATCGCTACTCAAACAGCCGATGATGGCAACTTGTATTCAAAAGTTTCTTTATCCGGTTACAAAATGGAATTAACAGAAGGGGCTCCCCAACTCCCGGTGAGGTATATAAAATTGATTATACCTTCCGAAGAAGAGCCCAGTTTTATCGAGTACTCAAAAGGTAATGCGGAAGTTCTGCAAATAGAAAACCTTGTCTATCCTGCTCAAAAGCCAATACCAACCTCAACTGAATTTACCGGGAATGAATTTGTCAATCCCGATAAGGAAATTTACAATTCCGATTCATATTATCCAAGTGAACGGGTAAAGGTATTACGTACTGACTGCGTCAGGGGCAATAAGGTAGTATCCCTTGCCGTTTTGCCAATTTGTTACAATCCGGTAAAAGGGCAGGTTGAATTTGTGACTGAAATTGAAATTACACTGCACCTGAAAAATTCTGATAAGAAGCCTTTAACTGCTCCCGTAAGAAGCAAAGAACAATTTGACAGTTATCTTAAATCGTTGGTCGATAACGAAGAAGATGTTGAAAAGTATAGCGTTATTAAGCAAAAACAGGCTTCGGGTGAGGCAATTGATATGAAAAGCACAAAATCGACCTCGGGTATTTCTATTAATTGTGATTATGTTATTATCACCCCTTCTTCCCTTTCTTCCAATTTTAACGATTTCATCCAGTGGAAACGGCAAAAGGGGATCGATATAGAGCTGGTAACTACAGAGGCCATTTCCTCGGCTTACTCGGGCGATGATATTTCGGGCATTAACGATGAAGCAGGAAAAGTGAGGCAGTTTTTGTACGAGGCTTACCAAAACGGGCTTGAGTATGCTTTGCTGGGCGGCGAAGGCAGTACTGTTCCGTTCAGGTATGGGACGGGATGGAATAATAGTTGGGATCGTATTTATTGGAATATAAATAATAGTTCATATGATACGATATTTAACGCTTATAAGATACCTGCTGACCTTTATTATTCTGAATTTGAGGGCGACTGGGATGTTGACTCAGATCAGTTCTTAGGTGAAAGTGACAATGATGATGTCCGATTTGGTGTTGATATATTTGTAGGAAGATTATTATGTAATGCCGGGGGTTATATTACAGATTGGACGAATAAAGTTATGTGGTATGAAAAGAATCCCGGAAATGGTAGCGCTTCATATTTGCGTAAAGCTTTTTATACCCAAGCAGATCAGATGCAGGAAGATGAT
>DAIMEA010000418.1:0-4078 GCA_036725585.1 Prolixibacteraceae bacterium
TTGATGTAATGAGGCTTTCGAGCATAGTTGAGTAAAAATTCTACTCATTATACAGAGACAAAAATAGGACAAACAAACGAGAAACGCTACCCCTGTGCGTCGTAATTTCTGTTTTATCACGAACGGATCGAAAACATATTAGGAAAAAGAGACAAAGAGACTGAGAAATAATACGTCAACGTGGTGTTAACTTAGCGTCAACTTAAAAAGTTGACGTCCCTGTTGCGCTTTCCTCAGGTTGATCCTTTATTGAGGCGGCGGGAAGCGGAATCGGGTTGTTTGAAAGAGAACCGTATGGCTATTCTGTTTTCCGGTAATTCAAACCCTGTTGGCTGAGGTTTGTTTGATGCCGCTTTAAACGCAATGAGAAGGTTTCAAAATCCTTGTTTCCCGGAACGGTCCAGCATACTTCGGACAAAGCGCACAAGCGGGGGAAAATCATATATTCGGCATGTTCCGGTGTTGGGATGTATTCGGTCCATAAATTCGCCTGGGCGCCCAGGATGTATTTGCTTTCCTGATCGTTCAATACAGCTGGGACCGGTTCGAATCCATACACCTTTTCCAGGGTATTCATTCCGCCAATGGCCAGGGGCTCCGTTGCCGGGTCGCCCTGGTAATAGTCGAAATAGCAAAATTCGTAGGGCGTCATAATCACATCGTGTTGTTGCCGGGCTGCGGCAATCCCTCCCTCTTCTCCGCGCCACGACATGACGGTTGCATTCGGTGCCAGCCCGCCCTCGAGGATCTCGTCCCAGCCAATGATCTTCTTGCCTTTGGCATTCAGAAATTTTTCAATGCGTTGTACGAAATAGCTCTGTAACTCATGTTCGTCGGCCAAACCTTCCTTTTTCATGCGGGCCTGGCAATGCGGGCATTTCTTCCAATGTTCTTTCGGGCATTCGTCGCCACCAATATGGATATATTCGCCCGGAAAAAGATCAGCCACTTCGCTCAACACGTTTTCGAGAAATTCGAACGTGCTTTCTTTACCGGCACAATACACATTTTCCGAAACGCCCCATTTATTCCATACCTCAACTTTCTGGTTAAAACATCCCAGCCAGGGATAGGTTGCAAGGGCTGCCTGGGCATGGCCGGGCATCTCAATTTCAGGGATCACAGTGATATGGCGGGACTCAGCGTATTCAACAACTTCTTTAATTTGTTCCTGCGTGTAATATCCCCCGTAATGAACTGAGTCGAATTTCTCGGGTTTTTCGCTGGCATGGCCAATAAGCGTGCTACCCCGCCATGCACCAACTTCGGTTAACTCAGGATACTTATTAATTTCAATACGCCAGCCCTGGTCTTCGGTCAGGTGCCAGTGAAAACGGTTAAGTTTATGGGCTGCCATGGCATCGAGCATCTTTTTGATGAAATCCACTTCGAAAAAGTGGCGGCACACGTCGAGGTGCATGCCCCGGTAGGGGAAACGGGGTTCGTCGGCGATTACCACGGCTGGGATTCTACGCGTTTTTCCTTCCGTAAGCGGTATTAGCTGCATCAATGTCTGTATCCCGTAAAACACACCGGCAGGGCTTTGGCCGGAAATGACCATCTGCTTGCCATCTACCTTCAGGGTGTACCCCTCTGGCGACTCAATGGCAGGGTTTAATTCGAGACGAATGGCATTTTGCTGGTTTTTTTCCGTACCATATTCGATCGTAAAACCGGTGTAACGGGCCAGGTATCCGGATAGTAATGCGGCTTCGTTTTCCAGCCCGTCATCGAAATTGATGCGGGTTTTTTCGTTCAGCCGGTAAAAACCCGGCGGGGTTTCCATCGAAAGCGGTTGGGGAATGACGGTGGTTACAGACTCAGCCTGTTCGCTTGAGCAAGCATACAAAACAAGGATGATCAGGAATACAGGGTGAAATTTCATGGTGCGAAGTATTATGAATGATCCAATGCTGTTCCGGGGTAATATAGAAAATTATTCATTTCCGTCGCATACAAAACCTTGCTTAAATTATTCCGTGATTTTCTTCCACCCGGTTTTGGCCAGATTGCGGTAAATGAATCCGGCGGCCACGAAACCAAAGAGGTAATAAAGCAGTCCTGCGGGGGTTTCGCCAAGAATAATTTTTCCCGTACCAAACAAAACCAGCATCACCAGAATGCAGCCCAGAATCCAGTTGGCAAACAGGCGGGCATAACCCGAATCTCCTTTCACATCGGGCAATTCGCGGGCAATGTTTTTCCATCCTCTTCCTCCCGGATGGACTTTACTGTAAAACGACAACAAGGTTTCTTTTTTGACCGGTTTGGTAAACATGGTGACTACAAACCAAACAATGGTTGACCATATTACGATAATAATCAGGCTTGTTTCAAAACTGAGATGATATTTAAAATACAAAAGGGGATATACAAAGTAAGGCGCGATCATTGCTGCCAGTTCGCTCCATGCATTAATCCGCCACCAGAACCAGCGAAGGATCAAAACCAACCCGATGCCGCCGCTGCAAGCAAGAATAAATTTCCATGCATCGCTGATCCGGTCGAACTGGGTGGTAATGATCAAAGAAAAAATAATCAAAATAAAAGTTGTTATCCGTGAAACCAATACATAATATTTTTCGGTAGCCTCTTTTTTAATAAAAGGCCTGAAAAGATCATTCACAATGTACGAGGTTCCCCAAACTGTTTGTGAAGCTATAGTCGACATGTACGCTGCAAGGAAAGCAGCAAGCAAAAGTCCAAGTATGCCTGCTGGCAACAAATCCCTGATCATCATCACGTATGTAGCACCTTTATCGGCTTCTGTTGGGTACAATACCAAAGCACAAAGAGCAACCACGATCCAGGGCCATGGGCGTACTGCATAATGGGCAACCTGAAACCAAAGCGTTGCCAGAAGTGAGTGCTTCTCATCCTTAGCCGACATCATACGCTGGGCTACATACCCACCACCACCGGGTTCGGCCCCGGGGTACCAGCTGGCCCACCACTGAACACCAATGTATGCCACAAAGGCTGTGATCCCCATCTTTAAAATGCCTGTCCCGCCTGCCGTGCTTCCATTTTCGCCAATCGTTGGAAAAAAATCAAATATCCAGGGTGAATTGGCCAGTTGGGCTTTTAATTGATGTACTCCCCCCACATGCCGGATGGCAAATATGGCTAACACAATGCTGCCTCCCATGGCCATGATAAACTGGAAGGTGTCGGTGAGCGAAACGCCCCAAAGGCCGGAAAGCGAAGAATAAATGGCAACGAACAACATCATCAGTCCAACCACCAGCAAATGGGCGCTGAAATCCAATCCCAGAAAATTAAACTCGCTGTGGCCAAAAATGGTTAGCTCAGGAAACATCACTTTCAGAATTTTCACCATGGCCAGGTTCACCCAGGCCATCACCACGGCGTTCATAAAAATGCCGATGTACACGGCACGGAATCCCCGGAGGAAACGTGCTTCGGGACCGGAATAGCGGATTTTTACAAATTCGGCATCGGTAAGGATGTCGGCCCTGCGCCACAAACGGGCAAAGAAAAACACGGTAAGCATACCGCCCAGCAGCATGTTCCACCAGAGCCAGTTCCCGGCAATGCCGTTTTGGGCCACCAGCTCGGTCACGGCCAGCGGGGTGTCGGCGGCAAAGGTAGTAGCCACCATGCTGGTTCCGGCAATGTACCAGGGAAGTTTTCGCCCGCTGAGAAAGAAATCGCCGGTGCTGCGACTGGCCCGTTTCGACATGTAAATGCCAATTCCCAGGCTGATGATCAGGTAAACGAAGATGATAATCCAGTCGATCGGGTTTAAATGCATCATAATCAGGTTGCGGTTACGGTTTTTCCGGGTAGTGACAAAAAGAGTTGTTTTTTCTGGAATGCCAAAGTACACAATTTTCGGATTGAGGAAATGGGATGGGCGGAAAAAAGTATCTGCACGTGTAATGGTGCGTAAACATAGAATAATTGAACCAATTGCTTCCTCCTATACGTTAATCCTGTTTTCGACCCAGGTGTCATTCCGAAAGTTCACTCATAATATTGAGCAAAATGCTTATATGACAGTTGAAAAAGGGCGTCATCTCGACGTTAGGAGAGATCTGACCAAATACGTTGAGAT
>DAIMEA010000419.1:0-4077 GCA_036725585.1 Prolixibacteraceae bacterium
CGCAAGAGAAGGGGAGAAGCATGATAAAAGCGGAACGGGCAAAACAAGGCTCAGGGTGATACAAACAAGCACATGTTGTTCCAACAGTCATTGAAAATCTGTCTTTTTCACGTTCCCTGATGCTTGCTTTTTTGTTTCCACCGTAGCTTATACCCAAGAGAAAACTCAAAAAAATCCCCGTCGAACAGGTCGAAACGGCCGTACGTTTCGCCAGGGCCGGGTTCAAGATACATTGTATCGGGGCAAATGGCGCGGATGTTTAAACCCACCGAAATATTCCGGTATAGATCGTAACGAATCCCCATTCGCTGATAGAACTTTTTGAACGAACCGAAACGCCCGTGCAGCGCATAAATACCCATCGCTCCCGAAAGGGTCAGGCGGTCGAAAATCAATTCCGGCTGGATCATCAATCCCAGCGACAATCGATCGGAAAAACGATGGGATAAAGAGGCCTCGTTTACCGGAATGTTCCCGGTAGAAATATTCAGATCGGTGCCAAAACCCAGACGAATTGCATTCGATAACTGGATAAAATATACAATTCCAAGTCCGTATTGGTTGTGGAAAATGGAGGAGTATTCCTGTTCGGGTAATTGAAAACGTCCAAAACCCAGCATGAAAAAAAGATCGTTATAGCGGGGAAGGGCGGGAATAGTTATCGATGGTTTATGTGTATAAGGGCGTTCGCCGAAACGGTATTTTACTTCCACGGTGGGACCAATAATATCGATGCCCCGGTTTGGGCGCACAAGCGCTCCATTGGAAAAATGAATAAAGGCCAGTCCGGCACCAAGGTCTATTTTTTTACTCAAGGGGTAGAAAACATTCAGCCCAAGGCCGAAATGAAACGTAAACATCCCGCCAATGGAATTGTTTTTTGGATTGCTTACCGGGTCGTAATGCTTCCAGAGTCCTGCAAGTCCCCATTGAATTTCGGAATACACTTCCAAACGATTCATCCTGAGAACCGGGATGCCCAGGATTCCATAAATGCTAATCGGGTTACCCAGTTCACGGGGATTGTGAAAATCGGAACCCGAAATGCCCAAACCATAATAGGGAATTTGATAAATTTTTTGCCAGTTCTTGTTTCCGGGACTCTGCCAGAGCATTTTTATTCCAAACGACTGATGGTGCCGGATGGGCTTTCCCAGAAGATTATCGCCCTGAACAAAGGAATTGAGCGGAGTCACGTTCCCGTTGGTATACAGTGCCGAAACACTGAAATGCCGGGTAATGCTATCCTTGCGAATTGTTTGGTTTGCATAAGTTGCATCCGCGAGAAATGAAAAAACAAACAGGAAAAACAAGCATCTTTTGTTTCTCAGCAGAAACCTTCGGTGTAAAAGTACAATCATGATCCTGTGTTGTTGAACAAAAACAATATACGGCAAAAATTTCATAGAATTCACTTCGGGTATCAGGGGAAATCTGCACTCTTTTTAACCAGACACGAATGCTTTGTAATGATAAAAAAAATTATTTTTTTTGTCGTGTTTTCGATGTTTTTTTTTAACAAAAAGAAAGAACTTTATGAATAACGAACGAAAAAAATGGGACAGGTTGGCCTTTCGTGTCGCTGCATTTTTTGTGATTTTATTATTCTTTGGATGTGATAAAAGTGAGACACATCGTATTTCTGACTCGAGTTTGAATACTCAAAATGGTGAAATATTGAGGGTTATTCTCCATTATGGGGATGCATTGAATGTGGATGGCGGGGGTTGGTATAGTGTTAAACTAATTAACCCCCTAAATGAACATTGGGATGATCAGGTAATAATCTCCAGGGATTGGAACGCTGAATCCGTTACGGAAGAGGAATATCGGATTCTCACATTCTCCTTTTTTCGAAAGCACTTCATGGAGCAGTGGAACTATTTAGAATACTTCAAACCAAAATACGATGAAACAACTTTTTCCCAAATACTTGCTGGAGATTATGACTTAATCATTACTAATTCATTTGCTTATTCGAAAACATATAAAGAAAAAGTACGCGTTTACTATTATAGAGATCGAAGCGATGAAATAGTAATTAATCCTGGTGTAATTGATATTAGCGTACCCTAAAGGCGCAGCATTTATGCCCGGGGATTTTCTTAGCGAGCGCCCGGGGCGCATGATCATTAGCCTTTGGTGCAGCCATAGTTCGAAGGTGAATTTTTTACGGTGTTCTGTTTTCTCGCCAGAAACCTTCGTAACAGAGATAATCGCGTGGGGGAGTACCGTTCGATCCACCCGGGTGGTTCAGGGGTTAAATCTTGTATCGAACGAAACAATTGCCCTTTGTATTCATCGTCCGGAAACAGAACATTCTGCGGCTCCAGCTGAAGTCTATGATCCCTTCAGGCACCCTGTCGTCAGCAATGACCCCTCATAACAACAGTCATAAAACATTCTGGCTGCAACAAATAGGATATTCACGGCGATATTTCGGACTGAACGACCGAAACATCACCCCGGAATAAGTTTTATGTTCTGATTTTTTCTAACCACTTCTTTGCGTTCACAAAGGCTTCGATCCATGGGCTTACTTCGTCTCCTTTCCGATCGGAAGGATAAAAGCCCCATTGCCAGGGGAAAATGGCCCGTTCGAGGTGGGGCATCATGGCCAGGTGCCGTCCGTCGGGCGAGCAAATTCCTGCCACATTGTAGTCGGAACCATTCGGGTTCCCGGGATACCCTTCGCGGGTGTACTTCAGCGCGACGAGGTATTCTTTTTCGGGCGATGCCAGGCGGAATTTTCCTTCGCCATGGGCTACCCAAATCCCCAGGGTTTTACCACTCATGTTGCCCAGCATAACCGAAGGATTTTCGGGGATGGTCACGGTCAGGAACGACGATTCAAATTTATGGCTTTCGTTGTGCAGCATCTTCGGAGTTGTGGCTTTCCCGGTGTCGATCAATCCAAGTTCAACCATGAGCTGGCAGCCGTTGCAAACGCCCAGGCTGAGCGTGTCGTTGCGTTGGTAGAAATTTTCGAGGGCAATGCGGGCTTTCTCGTTGTATTTGAAGGCCCCGGCCCATCCTTTGGCCGATCCCAGCACGTCGGAATTGGAAAAACCGCCCACAAAAACAATCAGGCTCACGTCCCTGAGATCCTCGCGACCGCTGATCAGGTCGGTCATGTGCACATCCTTCACGTCCATACCGGCGGCATACAGGCTGTAGGCCATTTCGCGGTCGCCGTTAACGCCTTTTTCCCGGATAATGGCGGTTTTTATTCCTGTTGCATTCCTTCGTTTCCGGTTCAAACCAAGCGAGGCGGCTTTCCCGTCGAAGTTCCCAAAGCGGAAGTCGAGCTCGTTCTTTTTGTAGTTTCGGAACCGTTCCAGGGCTAGTCGTTCGCCGCTCTGTTTCCGGTCGAACAGGTAGGAGGTAGAAAACCACAGGTCGCGCAGTGAAGGAACATCCAATTCGTGTTGTTCGCTGTTGTTTTTCACGAAAACTTTTCCCGATGTGTTCGCCGTACCTATTTTCACCCAGTGAATTTTTCGGGCCGATAGCAGGGATTCGGCTTCTTCTCCGGCCTGGAATACAACACCGGGGTTTTCCGAAAAAAAGAGTTTTATCGTGTCGGTTTCGTTCAACGGGGTCAGATCCAGATCAAGGCCGCATTCGTTGTTCGAAAAGCACAGTTCGAGCAGGGTGGTAATCAGGCCACCTCCTCCAATGTCGTGACCGCTATCGATTTGGCCCTTTTCAATGAGTTCCTGAAGGGTGTTAAAAGCCCGGACAAAATAAGCAGGATCGTCCACCGTGGGTGTTTTGTCGCCCAGCTGGTTGATAATCTGGGCAAAGGCGCTGCCCCCGAGTTCCGGAGCCGACAGGGAGAAGTCGACGTAGTAAAGCGCTTTTCCCGGTACGAGGACCGGTTCCACAACTTTCCGGATATCGCTCACTTCGCCCGAAGCCGAGATAATGACCGTGCCCGGTGAAAAAACAACGTCGTCTTTGTATTTTTGGGTCATCGAACAGGAATCTTTTCCGGTGGGTATATTGATACCCAGTGCACAGGCAAAATCGCTGGCGGCCTGAACCGCTTCATAAATACGGGCATCTTCGCCTTCG
>DAIMEA010000420.1:0-4076 GCA_036725585.1 Prolixibacteraceae bacterium
GTTTCAACAATATTTCCTTCTCCGTAAAACAAACTCACCAGGCTTGCAGCAAAATTGATCCCGGCAGCAAAACATCCGTTACAGCTGAGCTTCCGTGATGTGAGGTCGTATCCATCCTGCTGTTCTACCTGGTACCTTGTATAAATTTCGTCACGGGCTTGTTCCCAGGTAAGTCCTTCGTTGTACTTACGCCATACGAAGTCGTACATTTTTGCCGGATAGGATTCATCGGGCAATATTTTACGTGCTTCGGAGGCCATCCGGAAAAGCTGATCCCTGAGATCATTGTCCTGATCAGTTGCCGAAGCCAGGGCGTGCATCACCACGTAAAATTCAGCAATCAGGGCCGCATTGTCACAGGCGCTTGTTCGGATGGGAAGGTATGAAATCTTCAACGCGACATCGGGCCGTGCCGGGGCGAAGAGACCAAATATTTCCGTGGTTAGCTGTGCATCAATCATCTCGCAGTCGGGATTGTTGTCGGGATGCCCGGTTGCCGGGGGCAAAACCCCTTCGTTCATTAAATCGAATGCCTTTTGATTCGACACCCATAAGTAGTTTTCTTCTTCTGCTATGATGTGTTTGAGCCAGCCATCCCTGATCTGTTCGGGCGTCAGAAGGCTGGTTTTGTTGGTGAAGAGCAGGTGTTGGTACATGTATTCAATATCGGTATCGTCGTCGGCGCCCCAGATACCCCCTTCATCAACAAAGATAAAATCGATTGTATCGGAAATGGTACTGGGTACTCCCTGGCCCCAGATGCTGGGCTGATCGGGCTTGCCCCAGTCGTGACGCGTATAAAAGTCACCGGTTTTGATGTCGCCAATGTTTCCAATTTTGTCCATTTCGGTCACCAGGCCCGTCCAGTTGGCAATGCATTGCCCCAGCCAAAAGCCTTCGAGCTGATGGAGGTATTGCGAGCGGGAAAGCACCATGTCGCCTGGCAAGGGTTCATAACTCTGATAGTTGAACTCCGGGTTTGCCAAAGCAGCGGAATGATTGCTTTTGGAGTTGCAGGAACTGAAAAGCCCTGCTGCAAGCACCATGAAGCATATTTGAAGAAGTATATTTTTCATCCATCTAATTTTTTACACAATTTATATTATTATTTATCAATGAATTGAAATGTTTTCATGGTTTCAAAATAATCGGGAAAAGATGATTAAGGCCAATCCAATAAAGAACAGCAGGAACATGGCAGTCAGCAGGCCTTTTGCGCCTTTGGCCCCTTTAAATTCTTTCCAGATCAATACACCCCAAAGCGCAGCAACAAGGGTTGCCCCCTGTCCCAATCCGTACGAAATGGCAAATCCTGCCTGCTCGGAAGCAATGATGTTGAAGGTCATGCCCAGGCTCCAGATGGCGCCCCCCAAAATGCCTGTGAGGTGCAATTTGGGTGTCCCCTTTTCAAAGTAGTCGATGTAGCGTACTTTTTCCCCGGCCAATGGTTTGTACATGAAAAAGGTGTTCCATAAAAAGTTGGACACCAGTAATCCCAGGGCAAAGACCACCGAAGCGGTGTACGGCGTAAGCTTGCCTGTTTCGGGATGGGCAAAATCGCTCACCATCGAGGCAGCAACAAAGCGATAGAAAAAGCCCATTAACACACCGGCCAGCAAGGACACCCCGATGCCTTTCGTTGTTGATTTGCTTGTCGAAGAAGGCAACTTCCGGTAGGCCAGGGCATCGAACAGAATGGCAGCAGTCACCAGGCCAACCCCCACAAACAGTAAAACCGGATTGCCAAGCGGAGTGGCCAGGTAATTAACCACGACTCCCACCACCAGAGCCAGACCAATCCCAATAGGGAAAGCAACGGCCATGCCGGCAATGGCTATGGCTGCCACCAGGAGGATGTTGGCGATGTTAAACACCGCACCACCCAGAAAAGCTGAGCCCAGGGCCTCCAGATCAGCCTGCGAAAGATCGGCGATGAAACCTCGGCCTTCGGTTCCCATACTGCCCATGGTAAAAGCCAGCAAGAGCGATAACAATAGTACGCCCAGTGCATAATCCCAGTAAAAAAGCGGGAAAGCCCATTGTTTGGAGACCAGTTTCTGGGTGTTGGCCCACGAACCCCAGCACAACATGGTGATGATGGTAAGTACCACCGCCCAGGAATAAGATTGAATGGCGACCATAATTCAATTATTTTCGGTTTAGTAAATTTGCTCAAACGTTTGCGCAATGTACGAAAAAATAAATTTTCTGAATCAAACATCCCTCTTTTTTATTGATGCACGAACATGCATGCTTGGTTCAATAAGCTGTATGGCAGGTTTAATAAGGGGTTTTCCATTTATTTGAGCCAGCAGCATCTGAACAGCTCTTCGACCCATTTCTTCCTTGTTTTGTTCTATGGTGGTCATGGGGGTATTTAAAAAAGCCGAATATGCCTGTTCGTCGAATGAAATAAGCGAAATGTCGTCGGGTATGTTTAAGCCGTTGTGTGCGACTCCCTTTAACACTCCCAGGGCAATCAGATTACTTAACGCAAAAATAGCGGTGGGTTTCTTCTTCGAATTAAGTAAGCGGTGGGTTTGCTCGAATCCATTATCAATAGTGAAGCTGTTTCCAACGATCGAATAGTTTTGTTCCGGATTATTCCATTCTTTCATGGCATCGATAAAACCATTGATCCGGTCGGTATTGGGCTGGCTTTGCTTTAATCCCTGTATTAAGGCTATCTTTCGATGTCCGTTTTTCAATAATTCTGTTGCAGCCAGATACGAACCTTGATAGTTGTCGGAGGTAACGGTGGGTAAGGTCTCTTTTTTAAACGTTCGATCGACCAAAACCAGCGGAAGACCCGAACGAAAGATTTTGTTTAAATGTTCGGAGGAAACACCCACAGGTGCCATAACCAGGCCATCAACTTTACGGGCGACAAAATGATGGATCAGTTTGATTTCTTCTTCGGTGTTGTCGTTGCTGTCGCCAACAAAAACAGCATAACCGTGCTTCTTGAGTTCACGTTCAATATTTTTGAAGATTTCGGCAAAAAAGGGATTAGAAATATCCGGAACAATGACACCGATGGTTTCGCTCTTTGCCAGTTTTAAACTGCGGGCAAATTGGTTCGGTGCGTAATTGAGTTCTGCCGCAGTAGTTTTGACTTGTTTCTCCGTTTCTTCTTTGATCCTGTATTGCCGGGCCTTCCCATTCAAAACTCTCGAAACAGTGGTCACCGAGAGGTTGAGTTGCTCCGCGAGTTCCTTGATACTTATGGTGCCTTTCCGGATCATGGGCTAAGGATTTTTCAGTTCCTTTTTCAAAAGTAATACATAACACCCACGTGCCGGTTTTTTGATGTGCTTTTTTGATGTTTAAAGTGATAAGTACGTTGTATTTAATTGAATATCTTATTGTTTTTGCCGAAATACTCAGGCAATGTTCTTGCTTTCGGAATCCCTGACTGCATTCTGTGGCTTCTGAAGTGTTTCATTCCCGTCTATTTGTCAGCAATCGATTTCCAAAAACTGACATCTTTCTCAAGTCCTTTTGCGATCCATGCCAGAATTTCCGGAAATAGAAAAATAGCCGGGATGGCATAATGATTGATTTAGCGGAACTCGTTCTTATTAACAGAAACTTAAAAACATTACATATCATGGGAAAAATAATCGGAATAGATTTAGGAACCACCAACTCGTGTGTTTCTGTCATGGAAGGAAGTGAACCTGTTGTGATCCCGAATAGCGAAGGAAAGCGGACCACTCCCTCCATTGTTGCCTTTATCGAAAACGGGGAACGGAAAATTGGCGATCCTGCCAAGCGTCAGGCCATTACCAACCCGCACAAAACCATTTACTCCATCAAGCGCTTTATGGGCGAGTCGTTCGATAAGCTGTCGAAAGAAGTGGCCCGGGTTGCCTACGATGTGGTGAAAGGCGACAACAATACCCCCAGGGTAAAAATCGACGACCGGCTCTATTCTCCCCAGGAAATTTCGGCCATGGTTCTTCAGAAAATGAAAAAAACGGCCGAAGATTACCTGGGCCAGGAAGTGACCGAAGCCGTGATCACGGTTCCTGCCTATTTTAACGATTCGCAGCGTCAGGCCACCAAAGAAGCCG
>DAIMEA010000421.1:0-4067 GCA_036725585.1 Prolixibacteraceae bacterium
CATCGACCGAAAAATAGTAACTGAGTTCGCTATTCAGGTTGTTGATGGTGAGGCTGGTATCGGAATAAACCATGTGGCTGAGGTAGCGGTTTTCTTTTTTGGCTCCATAGCGGATGAGGTAACCCGTTGCATGTTCTTTTTTATCCCAGGCAAGGTGAATGCTGCGCCGGTCGGTGGTATTCCGGGTGAGCTGAAGCCTGGTGACGGCTTTGGGCAGGGAAGCGTTTCCTTTTCCAAAAACACGGAAGCCGCTGACGGCAAAAGTACCATCAGGGACTTCGATGTTGTTGATTTTCAGATAGCGGCAATTCACTTTTTCGGGAAGTTGCAGGTAGGGGTGTGTCCGGTCGTTTTGATTGTTCGACCGGTCGGCCAGCATTTCCCAGTGCACCCGGTCGCTCGAAGTTTCGAGGGTATAGCGGTGATATTTTTCCTTTTGCAGGTCGAAGAGGGATGTTTGGTGTTCGGCAAAATTGATTTGGATCGCGAACACGTCGCAGGAGCTGCCCAGGTCGATAATAGCCCATTCGCCGCTTTGGCCGCTTTGGGCCGACCAGTAAGTCCGGATGTCTTCGTCGGTCATAAAGGAAGGGGGAAGAGAATCGACCGACGACGATGTTTCCACTTCTTTTTGGTAGGAAAGCAGCATCCATCCCGGAAAGAGATCGTCGAAACCCTGGACTTTTTTTTGCGGGATCAGCATTGGATAATCGCCAAATCGGGTGTCGGCATACAGGATTCCTTCTTCATCAAAAAAAGTGGGATAAAGCGCCAGCCTCCGTTCAAACAAGTGTTTGACCGAGATGGTGACGGTACCGATGTGCCAGAAATTCCCATAGCGGTCGGCAAAGGTGCTTCCGTGGCCGGCGCCACAGGCAAAACCCCCGGCTTTAGCGGCAAAAGGGTTGTGTTCCTGAAGCACATAGGGGCCGAGGGGCTGAGCCGAAACATACACTCCGTCGGAATAACTCTTGTATTCGGTTCCGGGGCCGGCATACTGCAAATAGTAGTTTCCGTTGTGTTTGTTCATCCAGGCGCCTTCAATCCACGGGTTTTGATGAATGAGCGTATTTTCGTCGCCCGGGACTTCCCAGCCATAGTGCTCCGGACGGGCATGAATGAGTTCTGTGGGTTTCCCGATAAACGAAAAATGATTCCGGTAGTCGACTTCCACCCCATAAATCGGGCGAACATTCGAGCAGCCCCAATAAAGGTAGAGGCGTCCGTCGTCGTCGAGGAAAAAAGCGGGATCCCATACGGGTGTTTCAAGCGCTTCGCGGGCTACCTTCCATTTCCCGGCAAGCGGGTCGGTCGATTGGTACAAGGTGCTTCTCTCGTTCGAAGAGGCCAGAAAGTATAGGGTGTCGCCCAGGGCAATGGCTGTAGGGGCATATTCTTCAACCGGAATTTCATCTGTTTCGATAAAATCCCATTGGGTTAAATCGGCCGAATGCCAGTATCCGCCCGATTTGGAGGCAAACAGGAAATACCGGTCGGCAAACCAAACAACGGTGGGATCGGCCGCTTCCCTGCGCGATGGTTCATCGAGGCAAAAACGATAGGAAAGATCAATCGGGTTGCAACGGCTTGGGCCTTTTGTCTTTTCGGAAATTTTCTGGTTACGACATGCACCCAGAATAACAAAAAGCAGCAAAATAACGATGCGTATCTTCATCATATTTTAAATAAAGGTTCAAAAAACGAAGATACACTTTTCGTCTGAACCTTATACTCCTTCCTGAAGTTCCCGTTGCAGGGCAATCATCTTAATGACGGTTATGGCCGCTTCGTCGCCTTTGTTTCCCAGGCTGCCGCCGGAGCGTTCCAATGCCTGCTTTTCGTTCAGGGTGGTCAGAACAGCAAAAGCAAAAGGGATGTTGTATTTCATGTTTAACTGGGTGGCCCCCTGGGTTACTCCCTGGCAAATATAGTCAAAATGAGGTGTTTCGCCCTTAATGACGCTGCCAATCAGCAACACCCCGTCTACATCGGTATATTCGGCAAAATATTGTCCGCCCAGGGTTAGTTCAAAACTACCGGGAACATGTTTCACCGTAATATTTTCTTCTTTGCAACCGTGTTTCAGCAAGGTTTGTATGGCGCCACGAGTCATGGCCTGGGTGATGTGGTAATTCCATTCGGCAACCACAATGCCGAACTTCATGTTCTCGGCCGAAGGCACTTTATTGATGTCGTAATCCGATAGATTTCGGGTAGCCATAGTAAAATTTTTTTCAGGTATAAAAAAACGGGCTGCTTTTGGGGCTGCCCGTTTCGGTTATCGGGTTATTTTTATTGGCTCAGTCGTGCAATGTTTTTTTCAACCAGGACCGCATCGCTGTACCCCGGATAATCGTCTTTGATGGCCTTGAAGAGTTCCAGCGCTTTATCCTTCTCTCCGGTTGCTTCGTAAACCAGGGCCAGTTTAACCTGTATGGCAGGAGTTGTCAATTCGTTCGAATTGATTTTTATGGCTTTCTGGTATGCCGCGATGGCCTTGTTGTATTCTTCGAGCTCGCTGTAGGCATCCCCGATTCCCGATTGGGCCAGGGGTTCGAGCAGCATATCGTCGGTTTTGAATTTTTTCAGATAGTCGAGAGCAAGATCGTATTCTCCCATGTGCAGGTACGAAATGCCCGTGTAGTATTTGGCCAGGTTGCCGGCTTTGGTTGAGCCGTATTCATCAATAATGTCGAGAAAGCCCAGCGAAATGCCATCCCCGTTAACGGCGAGGCTGAAAGAATCGGTTTCAAAATAGTTTTGGGCCTGGAACATCTGCTCCAGCGCTTCGGTATTGCGGGGCGAAACATAGTAGCGTTTGATGGAAAGGAAGCCCAACACCACCACCACAATTCCGGCAATTACATAGAGTACCAGATTTAAGTGCTTTTCCAGAAATTGTTCGGTTTTTGTCAATGCCACTTCTACTTCGCCAAAACTTTCGTTTTTCTTGTTTTTGTTGTCTTTAACCATGATAAATACTGTTTTTCAGAATTGCCCACAAAAATAATTCTTTTTAAAAAAAACCATCCATTTTCCTGAATTATTTTCCGATCGTCCAACAGAGCTTATCCGTTTGACAGGCTTGTATTATATTTGTACCAAAAAAAATGGACAAGAAAATTGCCATCGTTGGAGCCGGCAACCTGGCCACACGGGTTTCGCTGGAACTGCACCTGAACGGGGTGGAAATTATCCAGGTTTACAGCCGGACTGTTACCTCGGCGCTGACACTGGCCCGGATGCTGGGATGCAATTATGTTACCAATCCGGAGAAAATTACCCCCGACGCCGACATATACCTGATCTCGGTAAGCGACCTGGCTTTTTCCGGTTTGCTCGAAAAAGTAAATTTCAACAACAAACTGCTTGCCCATACCGCCGGGAGCATCCCAATGAGTGAACTGGCAAAGTATTCCCAAAACTATGGGGTCTTTTACCCGCTGCAAACCTTTTCCAAGTACCGCGATGTCAATTTCTCGCGGATCCCTTTCTGCATCGAGGGGAATACCCCGGAAAACGAGCAGGATTTGATGGAACTGGCCCGCGTTCTTTCAAAGGATGTCCGGGTCATAACCTCCGAACAACGAAAGCAGCTTCATCTGGCGGCTGTTTTTGCGTCGAATTTTGTAAATCACATGTATTCCATTGCTTCGGAACTTGTTGCCGAGAAAGGTCTCCCTTTCGACATTCTGAATCCCCTGATTTCGGAAACCGCATCGAAGGTGAAAAGTATGACCCCCCGGGCGGCGCAAACCGGTCCGGCAATGCGAAAGGACCAAAACATCATCCAGGAACACCTGAACATGTTATCGGGAAAACCCCGGATGAAGAAATTATACAGTTCCATCAGCGATCATATTTTTGAGTACCATAAGCTGCCCAGGCAAACAAACTAAAGGTTATGGCTTTTTTTAAAGAAGAATTACTGAAGGTGAAAGCCTTCGTTTTTGATGTCGACGGGGTATTGTCGCGCGACGTATCCATGCTCGATGCAAACGGGGAACCCTCGCGAACAGTGAATGTAAAAGACGGTTATGCTCTGCGGAATGCCGTTTTAAACGCTT
>DAIMEA010000422.1:0-4020 GCA_036725585.1 Prolixibacteraceae bacterium
CAACAATCGGATGAATAATCAGGCTGTCCAAAAAGTGTCATTTCGACCGGAAGGGAGAAATCTGTTCATTTGGATAATGTTGACTTCTCGGGCTGACTGATTGTGTATTCCGTTCGAAATGACCTGTTGAATCATTTTTGGACAGCTTCCTTTTTTTTTCAATCCGATACGATAACAGGTGTCAGATTTCTTCCGGGAACTTGTCGTAGCCCTGGGTTTGAACTTCGCGGTCGACTTTGTTGATGAGTCCCTGCAATACTTTTCCTGGTCCTAATTCCGTAAACGAACGGGCGCCCCCTGCCAGCATATTTTGCACCGTCTGGGTCCAACGCACCGGAGCTGTCAACTGGGCAATAAGATTCTTTTTTATCGTGTCGGGATCGGTATGGGGCAGGGCATCGACGTTCTGGTATACCGGGCAAACGGGTTTTGCAACCGGTGTGGCCTCGATAGCCGCGGCCAGTTCTTCGCGGGCGGGTTCCATCAGCGGGGAGTGAAATGCGCCGCCTACAGGAAGCACCAGCGCCCGTTTGGCTCCTTTTTCCTTCAGGCGTTCACAGGCCTTGTTCACGGCTTCGATACTTCCCGAGATAACCAATTGGCCGGGGCAGTTGTAATTGGCAGCGACCACGATACCGGGAGTTTCTTCACACACCGATTCGACGATGGCATCGTCAAGGCCCACAATGGCTGCCATGGTCGATGGGCTTGCTTCACATGCTTTTTGCATGGCCATGGCCCGCTTGAAAACCAGATGCAGGCCATCGTCGAACGATAGGGCCCCGGCAGCTACCAGCGCCGAGAATTCCCCAAGGGAGTGGCCAGCCGTCATGTCGGGTTGAAACTGCTCCCCCAACACTTTCGACAGAATTACCGAGTGCAAAAAAATAGCCGGTTGGGTGACCCGTGTTTGCTTCAGCTCGTCGGCTGTGCCTTCAAACATAATCCGGGTAATGTCAAAACCCAGGATCTGGTTGGCTTGCAGAAATAATTCACGGGCAACGGCAGAGCGTTCAAATAAATCGTTTCCCATTCCGGGATATTGGGCACCCTGCCCGGGAAAAACAAATGCCTTCATTTTTTGATCATTTAGAATTGGACGGGCAAAGGTATCACTTTTGCCCTAAGTACCCGGAGTTCGTTTTATATTCTTCCCTGCTATCGGCAGAAAAGCACGGTTGATTTGTGCTGTGTAGACAGGTAATGATCCTGAACATAAGTGTTTTGTTGTATCTTTTTTTCCGAAAGTAGGTTTAACAATAGGGGAATAGAGCCGATCGAATTTTTGATTGATTTATTCCGACAGAATGGCCCGTATTCCGGGTAATTGAGCGAAAATGTCCCCGGATGAAGAACATAATCAAGGATATTTATTACTTTTAGACTTTCTAACCGAACCGAAACAGAAGAACCGTGAAACGAATCCTTTTCACCCTGATTGCCCTTTTATGGGTGTGTATATCCCTGTATTCCCAAAATCGAGAGCTCGATTCCCTTTCCCTGGCAGCCCTGTACCGACAGGCCAACGGCGATGGATGGATCCATAACGACAACTGGCTAAGTGAAGAACTGGATACCTGGTATGGCGTTGAATTAACCACCAATGGCCGGGTCTATTATCTGAACCTCCCCGGGAATAATCTGACCGGTACCCTGTCGGATTCCATTCAATATTTAACAGAAATGGCTAATCTGGATTTATCGTTTAATGAATTGGAGGGAGTATTGCCCGTTTCTCTTGGTTCGATGCATGCTCTGGAAGAAATCCGACTTAATAACAACCATTTTTCGGGCAGGGTACCCGGAGAACTCAACAATCTGCCCATCTTATCCAAATTATATCTTCACAATAATTCTTTTTCCGGCAACCTTCCCTGGATGGATGATATGGCCGCTTTAAGTGATCTGCGCGTGAACTCAAATCGGTTTACTTTTGAGAATCTCTATTCCCTTGGCATAACACGTGATTCGTTGAAAGTTTTTTATTATTCCCCACAGGACACCATTTCGGACATCGAAAACGACTACGAAAAAGGTCTCATAAGCGTATTGGATTGCCAACAGGAAGGAAACACCTATAGCTGGTACCTCGACGATGAACTGCTCGACGATCATTCCCGTTCCATTGTGCCCCAGGGAGAGGGCAATTATCGCTGCGAAGTGAAAAATGCCCGCTATCCGCTGTTGACGCTTAAATCCGACACGCTTATCTTTTTGTACAACAACATTTCCGATTCCCTTGCACTGATCGCTCTATATCAAGCGGCACTGGGAGATCACTGGTCGAATAGTGATTACTGGCTTTCCTCTGATACAACCCTCGACGCATGGTTTGGGGTTACGCTCGATGGCGACCGGAGGGTCAGCGAGCTGCGCTTGCCGGGTAACAATCTTACGGGAGTGCTTCCGGTCGAATTGGCCAGCCTTTCCCGGCTTATTGCCCTCGATCTGGAAAACAACGATCTATGGGGCGATCTGCCACCTTTCGAACGAATGACCACGCTCGACAGCCTGTGGGTGGGAGCGAATCACTTTATATTTTCCAATTTGACGGCTTCGGGTGTAGCCCCGGCCGATATCCATACTTTTGTATACATCCCGCAGGATACTGTGTTTGCCCTGGCTTTTGATGAATATGCCGGAACCCTGACCGTTTCCGATGGAGAAGATACGGCAAATGTGTACGACTGGTATCTCGATGATGTGTTGCTCCCTGTCCATACCCGCTCGATTTGGCTCGACACAGAGGGATCCTATACCGGAGAAGTAAGCCATCCCGTTTATACAGGGCTTATTTTCAAAACCGACACAGTTGAATTTTCCTATACACCCACTTCCGATTCCCTTGCCCTGGTGCATTTGTACGAAGCATGCGGCGGCGATTCGTGGACGAACAAAGTGAACTGGCTCACCGGACCGCTCGACACCTGGTTTGGGGTTACGCTTGATAACGATCGAAGGGTAAGCCGCCTTCAGCTCTCGTTGAACCATCTCTCCGACTCACTACCGGCCGAAATCGGAAACCTTACCCGCCTCGAACGCTTGAATCTCTCGAATAACGAGCTGGGTGGTACCCTTCCGGGGGAACTTGGCAAGCTGGTTGGTCTGCAAAACTTATTGCTGAATGGGAACCAGCTTGTCGGAAACCTGCCGGATGAAATCGGAAATCTGACAGAACTAACAGAACTCAACCTCTCGTTTAATGATTTCACGGGAACTCTTCCGGCAGGCATTGCCAACCTGATTCATCTGTTGAACCTTGATCTATCGCACAACCAATTCTCCAGCCCCCTTCCGGCCGGACTCGACAATCTTGCGGATTTGAATTGGCTCACAATCAACTTCAACCAGTTCGACGAGGCATTTCCTATGGTTTTGATGAACCTGCCTGCCCTGATCGGATTGGAACTGGATCACAATCAATTTTCCGGAGTTTTACCGGCCGACTGGAGTGCACTGTCTTCGTTGGTTCATCTGACGTTGGGCGACAATCGGTTTTCCGGAGCCCTTCCTGCATCGCTTACCCAGCTCATACAGCTTTCGTACCTTTCTTTAGGCGGAAACCAATTCAACGGTATTCTTCCTGCTGCGCTTGGAGAATTAGGCAGCCTGAGCCATCTGGAGCTCGACCGGAATCTTTTTTCGGGGGAAATTCCTGTGGAAGTTGGGAATCTGACCAGTTTGCAGGTATTGAAAATGGGGAACAACCAACTCAGCGGCAGTCTGCCCGACGCCCTGGAAAACCTTACCGAATTGCATTTTCTTTCGCTCGACAGCAATGCCCTGACCGGGGATTTGCCCCTGTTGACCGGTACCCCGAACCTGACCGATTTATGGGTGGCCGGCAACGGTTTTACGTTTTCCAATCTGGCTGCTTCCTCTCTCTTTCCCAGCGATGTCGACCGTTTTTATTATGCTCCGCAGGACACACAACTTGCCCTGAATTACAACCTGGAGGAAGGGGTGCTGGTGCTTGTCGACGACGACCAGGAGGGGAATTTTTTCACCTGGTACAAGAAT
>DAIMEA010000423.1:0-3976 GCA_036725585.1 Prolixibacteraceae bacterium
CTACCTGAAAATGCTGAACGAACGCTATGAATTGTGGATCAGTCGGTACGCCGACAGCAAGCTTTTGATATTCAATGTCGACAACCTCGATTTTCAAAATAATCCCGAAAACCTGAGCAAAATCATCGACAAGGTTGATGCCCAATTGCACGGCCTTTTCTGATTTTTCATTATGGAACGAAAACGGGAACAATTTGAGCGCTTGCTCCATATCATGGACGAACTCAGGGAAAAATGTCCCTGGGACCGGGAGCAAACGCTCGAAAGCCTCCGGCATCTGACTATAGAAGAAACCTATGAGCTGGGCGATGCCATTTTGCGAAAGGATCTTACAGAACTGAAAAAGGAACTGGGTGATTTGTTGCTTCATATTGTTTTTTATGCCAAAATTGCCGATGAAAAGGGGGCGTTCAATATGGCCGATGTGATGGAATCGCTGTGCGATAAGCTAATATTCCGCCATCCCCATGTCTTTGGCGATGTTTCGGTGAAGGATGCCCAAAACGTGGCCGAAAACTGGGAAGCCCTTAAGTTGAAAGAAAAGGGACGGAAAAAACGGGTGCTCGAAGGCGTACCCCCTTCGCTGCCCGCCATGGTCAAAGCCAACCGGATCCAGGATAAGGTGCGCGGGGTGGGATTCGATTGGGAAATACGGGAACAGGTTTGGGATAAGGTTAAGGAAGAATTTGCCGAATTTGAAGCGGAGGTCAAAGCGGGCCATCACGACGATATGGAAAAAGAATTTGGCGATTTGCTCTTTTCTCTTATCAATGCAGCACGCTTATACAAAATCGATCCCGAAGCTGCCCTGGAGCGGACCAATATGAAATTTATCCGGCGCTTCAATTACCTTGAGGAACAAACCCTCATGAAAGGGAAATCGCTCTTCGATATGAGCCTTGCCGAAATGGATGTTATATGGGAAGAAGCCAAACTCCTTGAAAAGAAGGAGCCATGAAATTTTTTCTGAAATTCGTTCTTGCTTTAGGGTTCGTATTGCCGTTTACCAGCATCTATGCCGAAAAACGAGATACATCGGTCGTTGTAAAAATCATCCGGCATGGTTGGGACGACGGGATCGACTATCTGGTTTCCCCCGTTCACTGGGATGCGGGAGAATGGCTGACGGCTGCTGGCGTGGTTTCGGGAACGGCTGCCCTGATAGCCTGGGGCGACCAGCCGGTGTACGATTTTGCCAACACCCTTCACGCTCCCTTTCTCGATGCAGTTTCGCCCTGGCTCGAACCTTCGGAAGATATCTACCCCTTGATTGCAGTAAGCGGATTACTCTTGCATGGCTTACTCACAAAGGATAATTACAACCTCGAAACCGCCCTGATTGCCGGCGAAAGCTTCCTTTTCACCTCGGCCGTCACTCATCTTTTCAAACACACGACCAGCCGGGCAAGACCCTACGACGAAGCCATCACGAACCCTCACCAGTGGTCCGGGCCTTTCTTTAAGGGAAATTCCTTTTTTTCGGGGCATACCTCGGCCTCCTTCTCGGTTGCTTCGGTGTTGGCCTACCGGTACCGCGATACCGGCTGGGTTCCGGTTCTTTCCTACGGATTGGCCACCTTGTGCGGATTGCAGCGGATATACGAGAACCGGCACTGGGCCAGCGATGTCCTCATGGGTGCGGCCGTAGGTACCGCTACCGGACTTTTTCTTTGCAGGCAATGGGAAAAATCGACCATCCGGTTTTATCCGGTCATTTCCCCCGTCGAAACCCGGCTTACCCTGGTTATTCCTATCCAACCCTGAACATTTGTCCTACTTTTCACGACATTCTTGTTCCCGTCCAAACTTCGTTTTTTGTACCTTCACCCGGAAATATGAAAAATTGCATCATGAGACTTAATAGAACAATCCTGATCGCGGGTATGCTGTTGTTGGCCACCGGACTTTGGGGGCAGGCGGAATTCCCCACCTTTATCAGCCGAACCATGTACAACATCGATAAACTGGCTACCGAGGTCCATTATAATAATTCGCTCAACAATGGGGAATACATCGCCGGCACACCCTATCAGGGGAAGGATTTTCGGCCGGGGGTCTTCTATCTGAAAGGCTTCGACCCGGTTGCATCGGACACCCGTTTGAACCTGTTCGAGAATCGTTTTGAATATACCAAAGGCGAACAGCTCTATTATGCCGATCCCGAAGTCCTCGACAGCGTCCGGTATGAAGGAAAAGTATACGTATACCGTGATATGGAATATGATGGGCTCATCAAAAATCGTCTGGCTGAACTTGTTGCCCGCAGCGGGCAAAACGAACTTTGTCGTTTGACGGTCGTTGCCTTTTTGCCCGAGGTGAAAGCGGGAGGCTACATCGATCCGAAACCGGCACGCTTCGAATGGTACGAGCCGGTGTACGTCCTGGTTGTGAACGAACAAGTTATTACCCTGTCGAATCTTTCGAAACTCTATAGCGCATTCCCGTCCCATAAAGACGAAATCAAAAAGTTTATCCGTAGCCAAAAAGTTAAGAAGAACCAGGCCGATGGTCTGACCCGTTTGCTACACTATTTGGCACAGATCTAGTTTTTAAATATGCTCCTTTTTTCTTTTCGGGCAGAAGCGCTAATTTTGCCCACATGAAAATTGGTCCCATCGATTTAGGTTCCCAACCGCTGTTCCTGGCACCCATGGAGGATGTCACCTATAAGTCGTTTCGTTTTATGTGCAAAAAGTATGGGGCCGATGCGATGTATACCGAATTTGTTTCGAGTGAGGCTCTGATTCGCGACGTGAAAAAAACAAAGCTGAAGATGAGCCTGTTTGATTTCGACCGGCCGGTGGCCATCCAGATCTTCGGGCACAACATCGATTCGATGGTCGAAGCGGCCCGGGTAGCCGAAGAAGCCGGCCCCGATTTTATCGACATCAATTTTGGCTGCCCCATGAAAAAGGTTGTCCGAAAAGGGGCCGGGGCAGGTATGTTGCTCGATGTGCCCAAAATGGCCGAAATGACCCGGCGGATTGTCGGTGCCGTTCGGTTGCCGGTGACGGCCAAAACCCGCCTGGGGTGGGACGAGCAGACGAAAAACGTGGTCGACGTAGCCGAACGGCTTCAGGATGCAGGCATTGCCGCACTGGCCATCCACGGACGTACCCGGGCCCAGCTGTACACGGGCGAGGCCGACTGGACCCTGATCGGTGCCGTGAAAAACAATCCCCGGATGCACATTCCGATTATCGGGAACGGGGATATCAACGGTCCTTTATCGGCAAAATCGTTCCTCGACCAAACCGGGGTCGACGGCTTAATGATCGGTCGGGGTGCGATTGGCCGCCCCTGGATTTTCCGGGAAGTGAAACACTATTTCGGAACCGGAAAAATTCTACCACCTCCTACCGTTCCCGAAATCGTTCAAAATGTGAAGGAGCAACTGGATGTTTCCCTCGAATGGAAAGACGACGAACGGAGAGCTGTTCTGGAAATGCGGCGGCACTTTGCCAAATATTTTCCCAATCTTCCCAATTTCCGGGATATCCGCATCGAATTGCTCCGCTCGGAAACCTATGCCGATGTGCACCGGATCCTCGATGAAATTGCCCGTCGTTATTCTGGGGTGCACGTCGGGTACAGCTAGGGATAAAAAGAAACACAAATAAGAGTAGACGTAACCTCAAACACATTTTTAGTAGGATACAATGGAACGCGGATGACGCGGATGCAAGCAACGCGGATCGCCACGGATTAAATCAACGAGAATCCGCGTTCGAAGATCCGCTTTATCCGCGTGCCAAAGAACATTGGAACGCGGATGACGCCGATGCAGGCAACGCGGATCTCCACGGATTAAATCAACGAAAATCAGCGTTCGAAGATCTGTTTTATCTGCGTGCCAAAAAACATGGGACGCGGATGACGCGGATGCAGGCAACGCGGATCACCACGGATTAAATCAGCGAAAATCCGCGTTCGAAGATCCGCTTTATCCGCGTGCCAAAGAACATTGGAACGCGGA
>DAIMEA010000424.1:0-3952 GCA_036725585.1 Prolixibacteraceae bacterium
CAACGATCTGCCCGAGGGAAGTACCATTGATGATGTAATGCTTTACAGCAGGGTAATCGTATTCGATTTTAACTTTGGTCAACTCGTAAAAGGAGGCGCAACAAATTTAACCGATGAAGGATTACTGCTATGGAAAAACGCAATTTATTCACTCGCGGGTTTGAGTGGAAATGGTGTTAATGACATGAAGAAAGAAAATTTCAGCTTTTCTCAGGAAGGACGAATGATAAAAGTTTCTTTTAGCGAGGCACAAAATACGATAATCAACATTTACAACATTTCAGGGAAAAGGGTTAAAAGCCAACTAGTGAACGGGAATACTGCAAACATTGATTGTTCAATGATGCAGAAAGGCATTTATATACTGAATGTTGCAGGCTCAAACAGCTCTCAGAAATTTGTATTGAAGTAAATAATTTTTTTTGTGGAAAGTTTCTGACTTGTACACTATTTTATACATAAAAAAAGAGTCTGTCTCAAAAGTTGATTATAAATGTATAATTCGTACAATTTGAAAGTTTGAGCCTGAAGTGCTTTGTTATTTCAACCCAAGGCATCGCCCCCTACCTGCCCTCTCGTCACAGACGAGTTACGGTTTCCCCCTTCGTTACGCTGCGCTAAACAAGGGGGAGCGCAAGACGTGCAATTTGTTATCGCACGAGGCGAATACAATTCGCCTGTCCCTAAATGTAAGGAACCATTTTTTGATCGTGGATGATGTAGTTTTCCAAGTACATTTTTTGTTTTAGAGGAATTCTTATTCAACCCGGATCTTAAACCGTTCGTCCCCCTCGTCGGTGCGGACAACAAGGACAAACAGTCCCCGAAGGGCAGTGGGTAATTCCATTGCAGAGGAAGGATCCGGCCCCTGGGTCGCCCAAACGCGCGCTCCGGTAATTGTGAATAGTTCCATACTGCGGATTTCCTTTCCGTTCGAATCGACAAACAAGAGGTGATTGTTCACCGGATTGGGGTAGACCCGTATGGAATTTCGGCCGGAATATACCGGTCCCGATAATCCAGCCGTCTGTATCTTCAGGTTGTCGATGGCCCAGCCCCATCCATAGGCATAGGGGTCGGAATACAAACGAAACCGGATGAGGATTTCGTCGCCGGCCGACAGGCCTTCAGCATCGAGCAGATTCATGATATGGGGCTTATACATAGCCGGAGTGCCCACGGCCTGTGAAAACTGTTCCCAGATCGATTGATTATAGGCAGTAAGCCAAACTGGATGAAGGCGCGAATCCCAACCAGGCTCAACCGGAACCCAGGTCCCTCCTTCATCTTTGGATGCCTCAACGATAACATAATCCCAGAATTCATCGTCGCCGTATTCCGTATTGTCTTCCCCGGGCTCAACCAAAACTACCTCATCGAACGACAAATAATGATAAACCGGATCAATTTTTACCGGGTAGCGCAGTTGTGCGATGTATTCGAGGGAACTGGCTTCGCCAGCAAACTCATAGGGGTGAAGGGTATGCAGCGCTCCGTTTTGAAAACCATCGGGTACACTAACTTCAAAACCCTGCAACAGGAAATCGGAATTGGTCAGCTCAAACTCCTGGTCGAGCATGCTGATAAATTCAGGAATGGTTTCTACTTTCATGGTAATGGTCCCTGTTTCGGGCTTTATGGCAACATGCCCTGCAACGGAGACATCGCGGGCCAAAAGCCGGTACGAAACCGAGTCGCCAACCTGCAAACCAAAAGGAACCAGGTTCAGCGATGCCTCATATTTGTTCTCTTCGGTCATGCTAAGGCGCAAGGGGCTCTTTACCTGCCCGTTTACCGAGTATTCAATCCACACTGAATCGATTCCGTATGCATCGGTTACATAAGCCTGAAAGGGGATGGAATCCTGTCCGGCCAGTAAAAAAGTATTGTAATAATGTTTGATTTCCGGAGCGATCGTATCGGGACCCACATAAAATTCAAAATTGGTTTCGGGCGATGTAACCGGCATCTTGAAGTTTCGTCCGTACCGGTCAGCAACCTGGATATAATAAGAAACGGTACAGGACCGTTTCACGGGAATGACAGCCCGGTAGGTTTGAACCGTTCCCGATTTCAATGAAAAATCCACTTCGTTGTATCGACCCTTATCGACCGAATAAAATAATTTCGGAGAGACGATTTCGCTATCAAAATCGGGAATAATATCGGCCAGAATTTCAACACTGCTGATGCTTTCGGTATTCATCCTCTTTTTGTGGATAATGCTGATATGGTTCCATCCAATTTCTCCCATCATCGCCATGGTAATGGGACCCGGATCGTGTACCGAACGTCCCTTCGACGTTGTGGAACACATCAGCCGGTTTTCGCCGCTGATGTAATAATTGGCCAGATGATAAATGCTCGATCCGCCATCCCAGGTAGTGGGTGCATATAACAATACTTCCCTGCCGATCTCGGATTGAATAACCGGCCCGTTAAAATAGACGGCCCCCGAAGTGAGCGCCTTTTTGAGCTCCAGCGAGTTGTTGGTATAAACAGCGGTATTGGCTAAAAGGTTATCGTCTTTATCCTCGACAAACTGATCGAAAGCAAACGGGACATCCATACCCCAGCCCCATGAACCCTTGTTCCCTTCGACATAAAAACTGCCGTGAAAACCTAGTCCATGACAAAGTTCATGCAAAACAACGGTTACCAGATCGTATTTATCGGTCGGGGTATTTCCGTCGGTACCCAAATACCATTCCGAATCATTATCGAAATAGGCATTAATATCGGCCTGTTCGGAACCATTGATTTCATCGTGATAGAGTTTTTCGGCCAAAGGCATCGGATAAAATACATCTTCGTGGGGCATGCCGTCGAAATTCCGGTAATAATTCGAAGGGGAACATTGCCCCAGAACACTTTCCTCAAGCGGTTCCCAGGAAGCATCGATCACGATGGGAACCGAAGAACTGATGAGCGACGACCAAATATCAACCGCGTATTGAAAGGCATTACGAGCGGGTGCAGGGAAACCCTTATAGTTAACCTGCACGTTTATTCCTTCGGCAAGGTTTCCCGACTTGTTTAAAAATGCTTCGGGCGGAGGAATACGGACGACCTCGGTTGTGTTCAAACCGATAATTTTCATGGTGGCTCCGTTAACGGACAAGCCACGGTTCTGTTGGTCCTTTTTGGCCATCGCCACAAAAGAAAAAAATCCAAAGAAAATCAGTAATAAAGCTCGTACTTTCATCGATCGTATTTTATCTTTTCAAAAAATACCCTGTTCAGTGAAGACGTTTCGTCTTGGCATAAACCGAATAAACAAAGTCCAAAAGTAACAAAAACAACGAAACAGCGGAATTTCCTTTCAACCCATGTGTAAAAAACCCTTTTTCGGAAAAAGAGTTTGCGAAATGAAATTTATTTTTCAACTTAACCCAAAAATCAAAAAACGGTCAATGATGGTTCATAAGGGTCACCTGCTGTTTGTTTTGCTTCTTCTCCCCGTTTTTTTGATGGGAGAAGGCCGGTTTAAAAAAAAGGAGTTTTTCAGTGCGGCGCTGAACGAAACGAAAACCTATTTCATTTCTTATCCCGATGGATACGCTGCTTTGGACACAGCAAAAAAATATCCGGTTATTATTTTCCTGCATAGCGCCAGCGTAAATGCCGAAAGCGCTGTGAACCAACTGGAACCCTGGCTCGACAATCCGTTTACCCAGTTGATGTTCCGGAACCTGTATAAAGTTCTCTTTGTAGTGCCCGACGGGAGCGCACCGCCCTTCCTGGGTAGTTTTTACACCAACTCGGCCCTGTACGGCAACTTTGAAGATTACATTTCCATCGATCTTATGGACGAAATCAGAAGCCGGTATAACACCTACGATGTCCGGGGAAAATGGTCGATCATGGGCCATTCGATGGGCGGCTACGGTTGCATGAAGATTGCCCTGAAAAACCCCGGAAATTTCATCGGTGTTGCCTCTCTGAGCGGACC
>DAIMEA010000425.1:0-3944 GCA_036725585.1 Prolixibacteraceae bacterium
AAACTTCCTCTTTCAATCGATCTTTTATTCCATCCAATCCATTGAAAATGAAATCGAAAGTTTGTAACTTGTTCGAATCAAATTCAAAGAGCCATGAAACAAACAACACATTGGATGATCGCGGTCTTGCTCCTGGTTTGCATCCCATCGTTTGGGGGCGATAAAGTGGAAGGAGCGAAGCTGTTGTTGCTCGATTCGGCCAGCAAGGAAATCTACCGTACGGTTGAAACCGATGAAACTGGCGCGTTCTATTTTCCGGAAGTGACCCCGGGCACCTACATCCTGTCGATCCGGATTCCCATTTCTTCCTTCCGGGAAAACGAACGCGACAAAATGCTCCTCGACCGGATGGTTGACGGGGGTTGCGACGTTGAAAAAGGACGCCTGGTTTTTAAGCTGAGGTACAATTGTTTTGTGGTAGATGTTGATTGTGAGGAGGTGAATTATTCGAAACTCACCCCTTATTTTTCTATTTCAGAAGAAGATGATGGTTTTCTGATCACGATTGCCCATGCAAGCATTTACAAAAAATTTACCTTAAACGGCCTTTTTCAGTTGTTGAGCGCCGAAAACTACAAGCGTTGTCTGGCTGGAGGTTCTTTTCACTTGCTTTGACAACGAAACGTTTCGATGGCAGGGAAACCCCGCAGAAATTCGTCGATGGGCATTCTCCTTTTCCCGGCCACCTGGATTTCCTTCACGCTGATCCAGCCTCCGGCACAACCCACTTTCAAAAAGTTTTTGTTGTCGGAATAAATCGATCCCGGCTCAATGGAGTAGGGTACTTTTTCGGCTTCGGCACGAAATATTTTCAACGAAGAAACGGTTTCCCCGGCGGGATTGACCAAATGAGTCCATGCAGCGGGGTAAGGGCTTAGTCCACGAATGAAATTCCGGATCCGGGCCGGATCCAGCGACCAGTCGATTTTGCAGTCATCGGTAAACAATTTGGGAGCCAGCGAAGGAAGAATTCCTTGCTCAATCAGGCAGTCCTGGGAAATCGGCTCCACTGTTCCTGCCGCCAGGGCATCGACTGTTTTCATGACCAGTCCTGCGCCCATCAGCATCAGCTTATCGTGCAGGGTTTCGACTGTGTCGTCGGGGCTAATCCCGGTGCGTTCCTGGAACAGGATGTTCCCGGTATCGATTTCGTGCTGCAGCATGAAGGTAGTCACCCCGGTTTCGGTATCGCCGTTCATGATGGCCCAGTTCAGGGGAGCGGCTCCCCTGTAACGGGGTAAAAGAGAAGCGTGCAGGTTAAAAGTTCCCAGACGGGGCATGGCCCAAACCCCTTCGGGCAACATGCGAAAAGCTACAATCACCTGCAAATCGGCTTTCAACGCAGCCAGTTCGGAAAGGAAAACCGGATCGCGCAGTTTTTCGGGCTGCAAAACTGTCAAGCCAGCCGATAAAGCGTATTCTTTCACCGCCGGTTCCCGCAGTTTTTGGCCCCTACCTGCCGGTTTATCGGGGGCGGTCACCACACCCACAACCCGATAGTTGTTTTCGACCAGCGCTTTTAAACTTGCGACGGCAAATTCGGGGGTTCCCATGAAAACCAAACGTAAATCGGTTCCTTTCATCATTTGTGATTTTTCTGCAAAGATACACCAACCGATTCAAAAAGAGTTGCGAAAATTCCGAAGTTGGGTGTTCCCCTTTGTTGCTCTGGGATCGTAAGGACAATGAAGGCATCCGTTCCCACAGCACCAGCCCCGTTCTTTCAGGTACTTTTCGGTCATCACCCGAAATCCCTGGCGGTTGATGTAGAAATCGACCCCTTCTTTCTGATCGCTGCAATACCCTAAATCGTCGAAAATCGGACTCATCTTTTTTTTCCATTAAACAGAGCAAGGGCAAAAGAGTTCATCCTGCTTCGAAATCGGAAGGATCCTTCGAACAAAAACAAAATCTTTCTACCTTAGCAGAAATAATATTTTCGCGATGAAAACCAGTTCCGTACTCACTTTGCCTCCCGAAATGGCCCACATCAGCTGGCCGGAAAAGATTGAATTTCTTTTTCAGCATCAACTCGAAACCTGGAAAATGGCCCGGGTGCATTATCAGCATTTTACCACTATCAAAAAAAGGGAACTATGGGTGGGGAAACACCGTTTCATCGTTCAGCACAATGCGGCCAGGGTTCGGTCGACCTGTGCCGATCCTTCAAAAGCGGCCCTCGGGAAACGTCCTTGTTTTTTGTGTTCCAAAAATATCGATACGGATCAGAAGGGACTTATCGCGCTCAAAAAATACCTGATACTGATCAATCCGTTCCCGATTTTTTCGCGTCATCTCACGCTGGCCGACATCCAGCACAAGCCACAACGAATTGCCAGCCGGATGATCGACATGCTGGAACTGGCAGCTCTGCTCGAGGAATTCACGGTGTTTTACAACGGTCCGCTTTGCGGCGCTTCGGCTCCTGATCATTTTCATTTTCAGGCCGTTCCCAATGGCATCATGCCTCTTGAGATAGAAATAGACACCCTGCATCCGGAAGAAAAGGAAATCGTTTTTGAAAAAGAAGATTTGTTTGTGTATACGCTCCGCGACGGATTGCAACAGGCGATCGTTGTCGAATCGGGCTGGAAAGAGCCCATCGACTATTTTTTTGCCAAGCTGCTGAAAGTCCTTCCCAACCAAAAAGAAGCCGGAGAACCCCTGCTAAACTGCATGGCTATGTATGCAAACGACCGCTACCGTCTGCTTGTTTTCCCAAGAGAAACCCTGCGGCCGGCGTGTTTTTTCCTCGAAGATCCGGAGCGAATTATCGTGAGCCCTGCCAGCGCCGAACTGGGAGGCATTCTGGTCATTCCCCGGGAAGAAGATTATTCGAAGCTGACACCGGAAGTCGTGAAAGGGATTTTTTCTGATGTACTGCCCTCTCCCACTGTCTTTGAAAAGATGAAAGAAGACATAGTAAAACTGCTCTGACAATGATGGAAGCACCCCGGGTACACGTGGGCATTCTGCTCCGGACTGAAGTACGCTTATGTTTGAAAGGGTCTTTCGTTTGCAACAAGCGGAAAATCGAAGCCGGAGCCTACACCGTCCGTTGCGAAAAGGGAACGATCGATTCGCCATGGGGAACGCATCAGGAATCTCTGGAGCTGATGCCTGCAAGCGACACATCGACCTTTATCCTCCGGAATGTCCGGATCGGCATCGGGTTTCACTGGGAACGCGAAGAAGACCAGGAATTTGAAGGATCGCTTGTTTTGAAGGCAGAAGTAGGCGCTATCCGGGCCATCAATATCCTCCCGGTGGAACAATACCTGAAAAGCGTGATTTCCTCGGAGATGAGCGCCATGAACGATCCGAACCTACTGAAGGTCCACGCCATCGTTTCCCGAAGCTGGCTTCTTGCCCAGATGAAAAAGAAAGCATTGCCGCACACAAGCCTTCCGGAACGACAAAAACAGGAAAACAACGAGATTATCCGCTGGTACGAGCGCGAAGACCATGCAACGTTCGATGTCTGCGCCGACGACCATTGCCAGCGCTACCAGGGAATAAGCAAAATACTGTCGGCCAATGCTGGAAAAGCGGTCGATGCCACTTCGGGAATCGTTTTGACCTACAACGGGGAAATTTGCGATGCCCGTTTTTCAAAGTGTTGCGGAGGCATCAGCGAAAGCTACGAAAACGTATGGCAACCGATATCCATCCCCTATCTTACGTCGGTTCGGGACTGGTTTCCGGACAAAAGCCCGAAGAACCTGCCTGTGGATTACTTTACCTCGTCGCCTCCTGCTTTTTGCAACACCCGCGACCCGGAAGTTCTCCGTCAGATTCTGGTCGATTTCGACCGCGACACCCAACAGTTTTACCGTTGGAAGGTCGATTACACACAGGAATACCTGTCGGATCTTCTGGCCCGGAAATCGGGGATCGATTTTGGGCGGGTGCTCGATCTGCTTCCCTTGGAGCGGGGCCCTTCC
>DAIMEA010000426.1:0-3926 GCA_036725585.1 Prolixibacteraceae bacterium
CAATCCTTCGTTTTCCAGGTCGACCCACACCGAGCCATCGTTATGGCGGGAAAAAACGCCTTCGTTCAGCCCCCTGATCACCTCGCTTTTCCCAACTTCGTACGTATCCGATTCGTAATAGATTTTATCGAAATCTACGCCCAGTCGTTTGTAGGTAATATCGAAACCCGCATACACCCAGGCGTTCATGGTTTTCCATAATTGACGAATTTCGGGGTCATTTTCCTCCCACTTCCGGAGCATTTCCCGAACAGCCAGCATCGACGGGGCTTCTTTTTCTGCCTTCTCCTGCTCCATTCCCTCCTGAACCAGTCGGGCAACTTCGCGTTTATACAACTGGTCGAATTTCACATAATAATCACCAACCAGATGATCGCCCTTTTTCCCGCTACTTTCGGGTGTTTCCCGGTTATTATCCATAAGCCAGGCATACATCGATTTGCATATATGAATACCGCGGTCGTTTACGATGTTGGTCTTTATCACCTTCCAGGCATTCGCCTTTAAAATTTCGGCAATCGAAAAGCCCAAAAGGTTGTTTCGTATATGCCCCAAATGAAGGGGTTTATTCGTGTTGGGCGAGGAATATTCGACCATAGCCAGCGGTGCATCGGGATTTGCCGATCGTATTCCGTACATTGGATCGGCAAAAGCAGAAGAAAGTTTATGCAGCCAATAACCCGGGGCGATTTTCAAATTCAGAAAGCCCTTTACGCCATTAAACCGGCTAATTTCATCGACATGCACGCTCAGGTACACCCCAATTTCCTGCGCTGTTTGTTCCGGACTTTTCCGCGAATATCGGGTGAACGGGAAAACAACAACAGTCAAGTCCCCTTCAAATTCTTTTCGGGTGAGCTGAATTTGTACCGTGGACGGATCCACATCCACATCGTAAATCATTTTAATGGCAACAGAAACTTTTTCCTGGATCAGTTGGTTAAGATTCATCGAAACCCGGTTTTTAATTTGCCGGCAAAGATAATCAATTCACCTGATTTGGTTCAAAACAAAAAGAAGCGAAGAACGGATAAACGATTATTTAAAATCAATCGGGGGCATACAGCCTGTTCCGAAAGAAGAATCACTTCATAAAGAAGAATGTATCGAACTGAACTTTCCGGTATTTGCGTAGTTTCTGATCCAGATTCATCTGTTCTTCTCCTTCTTCGGTTCGCACCTCCTGGGTTTCGCCCAGAGCTTTGACAATAATCCGGCTTTCGGGAATTCCCTTCCGGATGAGGTACTTTTTCACGGTTTCGACCCGGCGGGCCGAAAGCACCTCATTGTATTCCTTACTTCCCCGGGGGTCGGCCGATCCATAGAGTCGGATATTCATCATCGGGTTTTCGAAGAGGAATTTGACGATGTCCTGCATTCCTTTTTCCGCTTCGCTGTCGAGTTCATATTTATCGGTTTCGAAGTACACTTCAGACGGGGTTTCCTGCCGCATTTCCGGCCACTCAACAGGTATTGGCTCCGGACAGCCCAGATATTCCATCGGGCCAAATTCGTCGGGGCATTGGTCTACGTCGTCGAATAAGCCATCGCCGTCGGAGTCGATCGGGCAACCATATTCATCCACTTCAATGCCTTGCGGAGTGTCGGGACATAAGTCGCGCGGGTCAATCACCCCGTCGCCATCGCTGTCGGGGCATCCGTTGTATTTGGGGATCCCGGGAAGATCGGGGCAATCGTCCACTTTATCAATAATTCCGTCGCCATCACGGTCGGGACAACCATTGTATTCGGGTAGCCCGGGATCATCGGGGCAGTCGTCCTGGTAATCGGGAATTCCGTCTTTATCACGGTCTTTCGGACAACCCACCGAATCGACTTCAACCCCCAGGGGCGTATCGGGGCATTCGTCGTCGGGATCGTACACACCGTCCTTATCCGAATCTTTCGGTCCGCCCAGTTTAATGATCAATCCCAGTGCCGCTCCCCGATACCGATCGTTATTCCGGTCGATGGCCGCCCCATCCAATTCTTCGGTCGTAGCCAGGTTCCCCTTTATCTCAAGGAAAACCGAAACCCGGCTGAAAACCCGATATTGTATCCCCACAGAGTACGAGAAGGCTAATTCATCGACAAAATGGGTAAAAGGAGCTCCTGCCAAGTCATATCCATCGCCGGATGTTTGCCCGATGAAATAAGAAATCCCAGCTCCAATCCATGGTTGTAAACGCGCTTGTTCCGAAAGGAGGTAGCCATTCGAAAATTTATAATGAACCGCCAGTTGGGGTGAAAACAAATGACCGGAAACCCGGTACAGTTTCTCGTCGATGCTCCCTTCGAGCCCAAGACGATTGTAGCCGATTCCCATTTCCACATCAAGGGAAGGATTCAGGTAACGGGTAGCCCCAAGAAATGCGCCATCGTTGCGAAAACCCGGATTGAAAAGCTGTTCCCCCAATTCCCCTCTGTATTGCAATACGTTATAGGAAGCTTTTACCGACCATGGGTAGATCGAATCCTGGGCAGAACCCTTCCGGCCAATAAGTCCCAGAACAATCGGGATCAGGAAAAATATGGTGAATGCTTTCCGGTTCATTTCTCTAGCCCAAAATGCAGGCATAACAAATATAACACTTTACCCAAAAACCCTTTCTTTTCCGGATGAAAATATGGGAAGGAAGCTTTAAAAACGATGTTTAAAGGTAATTTCACTTATTTTTGAATGATGTTTGCCGTAATTGATATTGAGACAACCGGAGGCAATTATAAAAGTGCCAAAATAACCGAAATTGCCATTCTCCTGTTCGATGGTAAAAAAATCGTTCGTTCGTTCGAAACATTGGTGAATCCGGAATGTCCCATTCCTCCGATGATCACAAAAATCACCGGGATCTCGAACGAAATGGTAGCCAATGCTCCCCGGTTTTATGAAATTGCCCGACAAATTGTCGAACTAACGGCCCATCGGGTTTTCGTAGCCCATAATGTCGACTTTGACTACGGTTTTATCCGAAAAGAATTTGCCGACCTGGGCTATTCGTTCCGGTTAAAAAAGCTTTGTACGGTTCAATTGAGCCGGAAGTATTTCCCCGGCTTGAAATCCTATTCCCTGGGAAATATTTGCCCGTATCTGGGAATTAAAATCGAAAACCGGCACCGCGCCGGAGGCGATGCAAGGGCAACGGTTCAACTCTTATCAAAAATTCTGGAGAAACAAAATGAAAAAGAAAACTCCTTATTTTCCTAAATTTGAATAATTTCTTGCACTTTGAGCGAAAATTTGATGGCTCAGTACTTTGGGCCTATTCTTCGGTTTGCTCTTCTTTGGTTTCTTCTTTGGTTTCTTCCGGATCTTCAAAGTGCAACATATCCTTTTCGACGAGAATATTGTACCACTGAATGACTTTTTTCATGTCGGATACATACACGCGCGATGCATCATAATCGGGTACAATCTCCCGAAAGAACTTTTTAAGATCGTCGGAAGAGGATTTTGCATCGATGGTTTTTTGGGAATTCTCCTTTGCGGCAATTCGCCGAAAAACATCGTTTAGCGGTAACTCACCACTTTCGGTAAACATGGCTATATCGTTGAGTGAAATAATTTTATTGGTCGAGAAAGCAGGGAAACGGTTCCCGTTCGCCAGGGATTCGACAATCACATTGTTGTTTCCTTTTGAAATCATCTTGAACAAACCGGATTGCCCCGAAATGGATAAAATATCTTTTAACATAGATAATAGTTTAAAAATTTATTCGAAGATATTAATGTTTCACGGGAATTGAAAACCTTTCCCCGCGAATTCGATTTTTTTTGATACGCTCAGTTTCCACCACCGCCCGGGTTGTGGGATATTTCCATAGTCGTAATAGCTTGTATTGAAAAGATTTTGCACACTTCCCGATATATTCCACCCCCGGAATTTCCACGAAAGTTTCAGATTGGCCAAGCAAAAGGGGTCGTACTC
>DAIMEA010000427.1:0-3910 GCA_036725585.1 Prolixibacteraceae bacterium
CTCTTGGTCTGGACCTTACTTTCTCGTTTTTCGATTCTCTGGCGATCCGTCCGTTAGGCCCTACCATTTCCCTCACACTGATCGCTCCGCCCGTGATCGACGATGAAGGCAAGGCAATGCAGCCGGCACACCATACAGAAACCGTTGCGTTGACCGATGAGCAGGTTGACTCCTTCAAGAAGGCATCCCGGATTTTTTTTACAGTCCGGTTTTACTTACCCGAAGGAGAAGGAGTGCAAATCCGGATCCACCCCGATGATTACCTAACCCTGAATGTCGGGACAATCGTTGAAACCTATACGGACGAAAATCCCTGATAACCCCAGCTATGAAACGGATCATTGTCTACAGCCTTTTATTGCTTATACCGGCAGCGGGAATTCCGTTAAAAGCACAGGAAATCAACATGCTTTACACCCTTGCCAATACGCCACAGGCCAACAACCTGAATCCGGCCCGAATTACCGATAACGCGAAAGTGACCGTGCATCTTCCCCTCCTGTCCGGGCTCCATTTTAAACTCCAAAACTCATTCTCGTTCAATCATTTTGTATCGATCGAAAATAAAAAGGCTGTTTTCGATTTTGGGCAATTGCAAAAGAGCATGGGACCGGTAAGTTACTTAACCGAAACAATGAATCTGCCCCTCTTCGAACTGCAGGTACGTTTTGGAAGAAACCTGATCTCTACTGCCGTGAGCGAACAACAACTTTTCCGGTTTCAATTCGACCGAAACCTGATCCAATTGATCAACGAAGGGAATGAATCGTTTATCGATCAACCCTTTTCCACACATTTCGATTTCAATTTCCTTCATTACCGGGAATACGGATTGGGCTACACACGACAGATAATACCGGAACTGTCGATTGGCGGAAGAATCAAACTATTAACGGGTTTTGCTGCCGCCGACGTGCAGAAAATGAATATCGGGCTGCAAACAGGAAGGAATCTGGAATACCTTACTTTTTCGGTTGACGGCGCCTACAACCTTTCTCTGCCTGTCGACTTCCAGGGAGAAAGCCCCGAATTATCGTTCGATCCGGCCGGCTACCTCACCAACTTTGCGAATACAGGTGTTGCTTTTGATCTGGGCGCATCGTACCAGCCCCTTCCCGAACTGGAACTTTCGGCCAGTGTGATCGATTTGGGATTCATCAACTGGAAGACCAACGCCACCCGAATATCCCATGGAGGCACCTTCACCTGGAAGGGTTTCAACCTGAACTCCTTTATCGACCAGCCCGAAGCAGCAGAAGGGCAGGAAGTACCCGATCTGAATCCCATCGAACAACTCATGGACTCGGCAATGCAACTAGTCGATTTCCGGATAGAAGCACTTACGTTTACAACAGGCATACCCACCAAGGTATTCATTTCGGGAGAATATCATTTTCACAAAGTTGTCTCGGTTGCCCTTACCGATCAAATACTGTTATACGATCGGCAGATATCGAACGCACTTACCCTTTCGGGCAATCTGAAACTTGGGGATATTTGGGCCTTATCGGCCGGGTATTCCATCATTGATCAATCATATAACAACCTGAGCCTGGGCACATCGCTGAATATGGGACCCGTCGGGTTTTATATCGTCACCAGCAACATTCTGGCTCTGAACATACAACAAACGTCCAATTTCAGTCTGCAGTTTGGGCTTCATTTCCTCTTTGGGAAACGAATATCCCCCTGAGACAAAACGATAACTCCAAAATAACGCCCAAAACTGTAAGCGTTTAAGGCGAATTACTCGCAGGAACATTGCGAACAGGAAACCCAAATTCCCGGCACCCGGTATCACGATTGATTCCGAATGGCAGGCCACCTTGGTCTGTTTCCGACGGTTTTTCATGCAGGCTGAATCTCTCGTTAACAATCAGGCCTGGGTAACTTCCTGTTAACATTTAAACATAAAAACTATCAAAAAAACATTTTTCAGAAGCAAACATTTTCATTTTAAAAAAATAGTACCATATTTGCACGAAAATGAAAATGAAATGATCAAAAACGTATCGATATCGCTCATTAGCCTACTGGGCATTCTACTTCTTACGAAGCTAGTCTGAGAGTGGTATGGATAGATAAAAGACCATAAAAGATCGTTAAAACCATTCTCAGTCCTTTGAGAATGGTTTTTTTTTGAAACAAATTTTTGATGTTAAACCGGGCAGAACATATGCCCACAACAACGATTACCATGAGCGACAGGTTGTACATTTTCGACACCACGTTACGCGACGGGGAACAGGTTCCCGGGTGCCAGTTGAACACAATTGAAAAAATTGAGGTAGCCCGGACACTAGAGGAACTGGGCGTCGACATTATTGAGGCCGGATTTCCGATTTCGAGCCCCGGCGACTTCAATTCGGTGGTCGAAATCTCGAAAGCCGTTACCTGGCCAACTATCTGCGCCTTGACACGCGCTGTGGAGAAAGACATTGATGTAGCCGCCGAAGCCCTGAAATTTGCCAAAAAAGGACGGATTCACACGGGGATCGGCACCTCTCCCTACCACATTAAATTTAAACTCAATTCGAACGAGGATGAAATTCTTCAACGGGCAGTTGCAGCGGTAAAATATGCCAAAAAATATGTCGAAGACGTGGAGTTCTATGCCGAAGATGCCGGGCGCAGCGACAATGTATACCTGGCCAAAGTGGTCGAAGCAGTGATCAAGGCAGGAGCTACCGTGGTGAACATTCCCGACACAACCGGCTACTGTTTGCCGCACGAATACGGTGAAAAAATCCGTTTCCTGATGGAAAACGTGAAGGGAGTCCACAAAGCAACCCTTTCGACCCACTGTCACAACGACCTGGGCATGGCCACAGCCAATTCGGTATCGGGGATCCTGAATGGAGCCCGCCAGGTTGAGGTAACCATCAACGGTATTGGCGAACGGGCCGGAAATACTTCGCTCGAGGAAGTAGCCATGATTTTTAAAAGCCGCGAAAAAGAACTCGGCATTCTGACAAATATCAATACAAAAAACATATACAAAACCAGCCGACTGGTTTCCAGCCTGATGAACATGCCGGTACAGCCCAATAAAGCCATTGTGGGCCGCAATGCCTTTGCCCATTCATCGGGAATCCATCAGGACGGGGTGTTGAAAAACCGGGAAAACTACGAAATTATCGACCCAGTTGATGTGGGGATCAACGAATCGTCGATTGTACTCACTGCCCGTAGCGGAAGAGCAGCCCTGAAACACCACCTCGAAAACCTGGGTTTCAAACTCGAGAAAGAAAAACTCGACACCGTATATGAAGACTTTCTGAAACTGGCTGATAAGAAAAAGGATATCAAGGAAGACGACCTGCTCATGCTTTTGGGCGAAATCAGGGGCGAAAACCAACGGATCAAATTATCCTACCTCCAGGTTATCTCCGGAAAGGAAGTTCACCCGATGGCCATCGTTTCCCTTACCATTGCCGGGGAAAGATTTACAGCAACATCCGATGGCAATGGTCCGGTTGATGCCGCGATAAAAGCGGTTAAACAAATCATTACCCGGCACGTTACTGTAGAGGAATTTTTAATCCAGGCCATCACCCGGGGCAGCGACGATGTAGGGAAAGTACACATGACCATCTCGCACAACGAGCGGAATTATCATGGTTTCGGCGCCCATACCGACATCATTACCGCTTCGGTGGAAGCGTTCCTGGATGCCATAAACAAAATACCTGTAGCAAAAAAGAAATAATACAATGACAGCAAAAACCTTATTCGATAAAGTATGGGACGCCCATGTGATTAAAGAAGTGGAAGGAGGCCCCAATGTATTGTACATCGATCGTCATTTCATTCATGAAGTGACCAGTCCGGTTGCCTTCCTGGGTTTGAAAAAAAGAGGGCTGAACGTCTTCCGAGCGGGAAAACAACGGCAACACCCGATCATAATGTT
>DAIMEA010000428.1:0-3900 GCA_036725585.1 Prolixibacteraceae bacterium
TTGATGACCTGGGGAAGGAACATTTTCCCCGATCCGAACAATTCCCCGACTACGTTCATGCCGTCCATCAGGGGGCCTTCAATAATGGATAATTTTGGCGAATAATCCGGGATAATTTGTTCCAGATCGGCTTCAATAAAATCGGTGATGCCTTTAACCAGGGCATGTTCAATTCGTTTGACAACCGGTTCGCTTCGCCATTCGTCCACTTTTTGATTTCCGTTGCCCTGGCTTATTACTTGTTCGGCAAATTCGATGAGTCGTTCGGTGGCATCGGGCCGGCGGTTCAATACCAGGTCCTCAACCCGTTCGAGCAAATCGGCAGGGATTTCGTCGTAGATCTGTAACATGCCGGGATTCACAATGCCCATATCCAGGCCGGCTTTTATGGCATGATACAGAAACACCGAGTGCATGGCTTCCCGTACCGTATCGTTTCCACGGAAAGCGAACGATACGTTACTAATTCCCCCGCTCACCCGGGCATGGTGAAGGTTTTTCCTGATCCAGCGGGTTGTCTCAATGAAATCGACTGCATAGTTATTGTGTTCTTCAATGCCGGTTCCAATGGTGAGCACGTTGGGGTCGAAGATGATGTCTTCGGGCGGGAATCCGACTTCTTTTGTCAGGATTCGGTACGCTCTTTGGCAAATGTAGATCCGGCCCTGGAATGTGTCGGCCTGGCCGTTTTCGTCGAAGGCCATTACCACCACCGCTGCACCGTAGTGCAGGATTTTTCGTGCGTGGTCCTTGAACACTTCTTCTCCTTCCTTCAAACTAATGGAGTTCACGATCGATTTACCCTGAAGGCACTGTAAGCCCGCTTCAATTACCTCGAATTTCGAAGAGTCGATCATGATGGGAAGCCGGGCAATGTCGGGTTCGCTCATCAGGAGGTTCAGAAACCGGGCCATTTCTTTTTCGGCATCGAGCATGGCGTCGTCCATATTGATATCGAGCACCTGGGCGCCGCCTTCCACTTGTTCGCGCGCAACGGAGAGGGCTTCTTCGTATTTTCCCTCCTTGATGAGGCGCAGGAATTTTCGCGATCCTGCCACGTTGCATCGTTCCCCGATGTTGACAAAGTTGGATGCTTTGGTTAGAGAGAGCGGCTCCAGTCCGCTCAGGCAGGTGTCGTGCTTATGCAGCTGGGGTTCGTGGGGGAGGGCTTCGCGGGCAAGGCGTGCAAATGCACGGATATGTTCCGGGGTGGTGCCGCAACAGCCCCCAATGATATTGACCGTTCTTTTACCGAGGTACAAATCCATTTGCCCGGCCATGGTTTCGGGTGTTTCGTCGTATTCGCCAAAGTGGTTGGGCATACCGGCGTTGGGATGGGCGCTGATGTAAAAAGGCGAATTAGCGGCCAGCGTTTCTACATGCGGGCGCATATCGTTGGCACCCAGGGAACAGTTCAACCCAATAGAGAGGGGTTTTACGTGCGACAGGGAGTTCAAAAAGGCTTCAACCGTTTGGCCGGACAGGGTGCGGCCGCTGGCATCGACAATCGTGCCGGAAATCATAACCGGTATCTCAATCCCCCGGGCTTCACAGGCTTCCTGTATGGCCATTAGTGCGGCTTTCCCGTTGAGTGTGTCAAAAATCGTTTCAACCATCAGCAGGTCTACTACTCCGTCAATCAATGCGTCAACCTGCAAACGATAGGCTTCTTTGAGCTGATCGAACGAAAGAGCCCGGAACCCCGGGTCGTTCACATCGGGACTCATGGAGCAGGTTTTGTTGGTCGGGCCGATCGATCCGGCGACAAAACGGGGTTGGTCAGGAGTGGAATACTTGTCGGCCATTTCCCGTGCGATGCGGGCCCCGGCTAAGTTCATGGCATATACCTGCCCTTCCATACCGTAATCCGACTGGGAAACCGTTGTGGCATTGAAGGTATTCGTTTCGATGATGTCGGCGCCGGCTTCGAGATAGCGGGCATGGATTTCGGCAATGATCGCCGGTTGGGTGATGTTGAGCAGGTCGTTGTTCCCTTTTTGATCGAACGGAGCATCGGCAAATTCCCTGCCCCGATAATTGGCTTCGGTAAGTTTGTAGGTCTGGATCATTGAGCCCATGGCCCCGTCGAGCACCAGCACCCGCTGTTCGAGTTCTTTTCGGATATCTTTCGTCATAGGATGCAAAGATAATGCACGGGAAGTCAATTTTTCAATTTTATATGCTTGCATCTCTTTCTTCCCGAATTTTATGATTTCTTCAATTTTTACAGCGACACAGGGATTCGCTTCGAAAAAAGTTCTTTATAATGTATCTTTGCAGGCGAATTCAAATCCTTAACCATGAAAGGAAAGTCGCTTCCCTTTACCAAAGAACAACTCGATCGGATCATCGAACAGTATCCAACCCCTTTTCATATTTACGACGAAAAACGGATGGTGGACTATGCCCGCTATTTTAACCAGTGTTTCGACTGGAACGAGGGATTTAAGGAATATTATGCCATCAAAGCAGCTCCCAATCCCTACCTGATGAAGATTTTGCGGAATCAGGGTTTTGGCATCGACTGCAGTTCCATGGCGGAGTTGGTGCTGGCCGAACGGGTTGGGATGCACGGAGAAGAAATCATGTTTACCTCGAACGATACCCCGGCCGATGAATACAAAAAAGCCCTTGAATTGGGCGCCATTATCAACCTCGACGATATCAGCCACATCGACTTTCTTCAGAAGAATGCCGGAATGCCCGGGCTGGTTTGTTTCCGGTATAATCCGGGACCGTTGAAAGGGGGGAATGTGATCATTGGAAATCCCGAAGATTCAAAATACGGTTTTACCCGCGAGCAAATGTTCGAAGGCTATAAGCGCTTGTCCGACATGGGCGTGAAGCGCTTTGGTATTCATACCATGGTGGCTTCGAACGAACTGGATCCCGATTATTTTATCGAAACGGCCGAAATTGTTTTCGACCTGATTGTGGATCTCCACCGGGAACTGGGCATCCGGTTCGAGTTTGCCAACCTGGGGGGAGGCATTGGCATTCCGTACAAAAGCGAACACAAATCCGTTGATATGAAAAAGGTAAGCGACGGGATTCGCGAACGGTATGAACAGCACATTGTTGCCAACGATCTGGCTCCGCTGAAGATTTTTTTCGAGTCGGGGCGTGCCATTACCGGCCCGTTTGGGTACCTGGTATCGACCGTGTTGCACCTGAAAGAAACCTACAAAAAATATGTCGGGCTCGATGCCAGCATGGCCAATCTCATGCGCCCGGCTATTTACGGGGCTTACCACCACATCACGGTGATGGGCAAGGAAGATCAGCCAGCCCGTTACCTCTATGATGTAACAGGTTCGCTTTGCGAAAACAACGACAAATTTGCCATCAACCGGTTGTTGCCCGAAATTGCCGTAGGCGATGTACTTGTGATCCACGATACCGGTGCTCATGGTCACTCCATGGGATTCAACTACAACGGAAAGACACGTTCGGCTGAGTTGCTTCTTCGCGAAAACGGCGAGGTTGTTCCGATCCGTCGGAAAGAAACCATCGACGATTATTTTGCTACGCTCGACTTTGGCGGATTGAGCTCTTTCCCGGTATAGCAGCCCCAATGGATTTGCTTTACGACGATATCGTCAACGCGGTTGATGTGCTCCGGAAGGGAGGGGTAATTCTTTATCCTACCGATACCATCTGGGGAATTGGTTGCGATGCCACCGATGTTGCTGCAGTAGAACGGATTTATCGCATCAAACAACGCGAAGATTCGAAAAGTATGTTGGTTTTGCTCGAGAATCCAAACCGGATCACTTCGTACGTTTCGGAAATGCCCGAAATTGCCTGGGATCTGATCGAGTTGTCGGAAAAACCCCTGACCATTATTTACGACCGGGCACGGAACCTGGCGCCCAATTTGCTGGCCGACGACGGGAGCAT
>DAIMEA010000429.1:0-3886 GCA_036725585.1 Prolixibacteraceae bacterium
GTACCCCGCTACATCAACACCATCGAAAAAGTAACTTCCGCCCGAGGGATTGTCGAGCAGCCCGATAATGTTAAGCAGGGTCGATTTGCCACATCCCGAAGGTCCCATAATCGCGGTAAATTCACCTTTCTTTACTTCAAAATTCACTTCATTCAACGCCAGGGTTTCAATTTCCTCTGTGCGGAAAACTTTCGATAATTTGCTTGTGCGTATCATAAAACTACTAATCTAAAGTGGAAAATGGAGACTGGAGACTTTTATCCATTTTTCCGACATGGTTTAAAATTTATTTTTCTTTTCCGTATTATATTAAATATCATTGCTGATATCTTTCTAGACCGTTCAATTATGGTTCAATTCAACCGCTGTGATTGCTCCGATTACGCGCCGTTGGCGCTCTTCGGTTTTTCACACGTTCGACCTATGGCTATTCCATAGGCTAATGATCTCGCGCCGTTGGCGCTCGCAGGGGATTTCCAGAGTCTCCGGACTTCCATTGTCATTCTCTGGCATCCTGTCTTCTGTCTTCCGTCTTCCGTCTTCCGTCTTCTGTCTTCCGTCTTCTGTCTTCTGTCTTCCGTCTCTATTACTTCAACTCAATCCGTTCGTTCGTTCCAAACATTTCGTAGCTGCTGGTGATGACCTTTTCTCCCGGATTGAGTCCTTCGAGCACTTCGTAGTATTGAGGATTCTGCCGACCGATTCGGATGTTGCGTTTTGTGGCATATTTTCCGGATGGATCGAGTACAAAGGCCCATTGTCCGCCGGTACTTTGAAAGAATCCGCCACGGGGCAGGAGGATGGCATCGATGGGTTGTCCGAGTTCGAGCCGGATATGATAGGTTTGGCCGGTTCGTAAATTATCGGGAATAAGGTTGGTAAAGCGCAGGTCGACCTGGAAGCGTCCTTCCCTCACTTCCGGATACACCTTCATGACCTCGATGTCGAACTGCCGGTCCTGGCGTTCAAAGGAAGCGCTTAGTTCGCGCCTGACCCTGTCGATGTAATATTCGTCGACCGGGGCAACCACTTTAAAGTTGTCGAGAATATGGAGCTGACCAACCCGTTGTCCGCGGCTGATCGATTGTCCAATTTCGATATCAAGACTGCCCAATTGACCACTGGCTGGCGCTTTTACGTTTAGGTTTTCGAGTCGTTGACGGACCATGGCCAAATTTTGTTGCATGTTTTTCAGGCTGTTGTCCATCTGAATTTTTTGGTTTTCGCGGAAGATGGAATCCTGTACCATGCGTTCGTAGCGCAACTCACGGTCACGTTGGGCTAGCTCGTAGTTGTCCTTCGACACCAGAAATGCTTCTTTAGAAAGGAATCCTTTTTCATAAAGAGCGCTGTTTTGCTCAAAATTACGTTTCAGCCGGATCCGTTCATAATCGATGGTCAGCAATTGCTGCTTGTTGCTGATCTTCTGTTGTTCCATATTGATCAAGGTGTTTCGCAGTTCGTTCGACTGGTAGGCCAGTTGCGATTCGGTATTAAGGATCTGCAGGTTCAGATCGTTGTTGACCATCCGGAAAATGACATCGCCCTTTTTGACCATTTCGCCTTCCTCGATCACCTTCTCAATCACTTTTCCCCCTTCTTCCACATCGAGGAAGATGGTGGTGATGGGTTCAACGGTGCCAATCAGCGAAATGTAGTCTTTAAAGCTGCCTTGTTCCACGGCCGACACCGTAAGTTTGTCTTTTTCCGTTCGATAGGTCGAAGGCTCCGAAAAAAATATCAGTTTCCCGATCAGGAGTGCCAACGCTATTCCGGCTGCGATCATGATCAGCGTTTTTGGTTTAATGCCTTTCTTTTTTTCTATTTTTCGATCCATTCCCATGGCTGAATAGTTAAGAAGTTTTCTCGAATGATTTATAATATTCCCTGATAGAGTTTCAGGGTTTGATACACAACAAACCAGCTGTATTTGGTCCGCAAAACTTCCGTTTTTGCCCTCGATAACTGGTTTTGAGCTTCCATAAACCCGGTGGTATTGATCAGTCCCAGCCGGTATTTTTCCCGGTAGGTCTCAAACGACTTTTCTGCGAACAATGCATTCGCCAAAGCGTGTTCGGATTCGTTGTACAGGGCATCGAGTTGCATTAGGGCATCCTCAATTTCCCGGCGGATCATCTTTTTCTGGTTTTCGAGTTCATACAGGGCATTTTCGAGGTCGATCCGGCTTTTTTTAACCTGGAAATCGCGGTAGCGGCCGTTCAGTATGGGAATATTCAGCGACAGGCCCACCGAGGGATTTAGATAGTCACTGAATTGGGTTCCAACCGGGGTTTGTTTTCCATTGGCAAGGGTGTCGGTAGAATAGAATCCGGAGCTGTATCCTCCCGAAAGCGTGATATTGGGCGCCAGGCGACCTTTGGAAATATCGAGTATCTTCCGGAAATATTCCCGTTCAAATTCCTTTTCCAAAATGGAAGGATAATGAAGGCAGGCAGCCTGGTACACCGAGTCGGTTTCGAGCTGCAAAGCGCGGGGTTTTTGATTTTCGATTGCATCCGGCGACAATGAAAACAGGGTGTTTTCGGGTAATTCGATGAGCTGGGCCAGTTTGAGTTTGAGCAGGCGAAAATCATTTTCTGCCCGGGTCAGGTCGAGCTTATGGCCCGAAACCAGAGCATTAACCTCGTTTTGGGCAACCGGCTCCATTTGCCCGACTTCGATTGTAGCTGCAATCCGTTCCGATTCCAGGAGGCTGGTTTCGAGTTGTTGACGGGCAATTTCGATCATCGACTGTTGGTAAACAACGTTCGCGTACAGCCGGATAACTTCGGTGATCAGTTGGTTGGAAGCCAGTCGGAATCCTTCCCGGCAGGCTAACTCGTTGAACCGGTTGGCCGCAATAGCGTTGATGCTGGTAAAGCCGGCAAAAAGATTCAGAGAACTGCTGATCCCATAGCCCATCGTGTAGGTAGGCCCCGAAGAAATCTCGTTGTTCTGGTTGGTCGAACGGCGAAAGTCGAAACTGGAATTGCCCCAGCCATTGAGCGAAGGGGCCAGGTTCCACTGGCTTTGGCTCCGGTCGTAGGAAGCTTTCTTTCCAATATTTTCCTGGATCTTCAGCTGTATATTTTCGGCAAGCGCCTGTTCAATGCATCGTTCCAGCGTCCATCCTTCCGGCGTTTGTGCCCCGGACAAAAATGCCATCCCGATCAGCAGTGAATATAGGATAATGTGTTTCATGGTCCCTTTAGCTTTCCGATGGATCATCGAATCGTATGCCAAAAATATAAACTTCACATTTTTAGCTGTTTGTTTTTTTATGTGTGCCGTATTTGTAAAATTATTTGACATACTGTGTAAAATTCTTTTACATGTTGTATCTTGCACGATAAATCTACTGAGTTCTTTTTCAGCGAAATGGCCTGAATAAGGAGAATCGGAATGGTTTTCGCATGCAGGCATACAGAAATTACAACCATGAACCAGGCAAAAATTCTGATTGTCGACGACAACAAAAGCATCCTGAGCGCGCTCGAACTTTTGTTGGCGGGGAGATGCGAAAAGGTTAAAACCCTTTCTTCGCCCAATTTATTATTGAGTGAACTGCAACACGACAGCTACGATGTTTTGTTGCTCGATATGAATTTCTCGGCGGGGATCAATACAGGGAATGAAGGGATTTATTGGTTGCAACGGGTATTGGAACTGGACCGGGGCCTGAGCGTGGTGATGATAACGGCTTTTGGCGATGTGGAATTGGCCGTGAAAGCTGTTCGGATGGGCGCTGCCGACTTTGTATTAAAGCCCTGGGACAACGAGAAGATGCTCATTACCATCGAATCGACATATCGGCTTAATCAGTCGAGGAAAGAGGTTAAGAAATTGAAATTAAAGGAGAAACAACTAATTGCCGAAATTAACCGGG
>DAIMEA010000430.1:0-3876 GCA_036725585.1 Prolixibacteraceae bacterium
AAAAATTCCATGATATCCAAACTATGGACTATAAAGGAAAGGATTATCAATATTCGAGCCAATCGTATGGAGAAGCGCTTAACTGGGCCGGTTTTTGTGGAGGACCGTCTTCTGAAAGCAAATGGATGACCCGGGAAAGCTTAATGAATGCACTACATGAATTTGGTTTTCAAACTATTACGTGTAATTTTGAAAACACACATCATCCAAATGGCCCATCCTTAGCCTTATGTGCTTCAAAAGAATGACAGAAATTCACTTAAAGAAGGAACGATTCGCGGTTTAGGGATGAGACATGGTCGTAAACAAGCTGATCGACACAATAGAAAGGATAGAGAATTTCTCTTAATCCCGGGAGTTTTTCATGAAAACCTACCCGAACTTCCGATACATTTTTCTTAACTATCTTTCTGGGCGCTTTCCATTCCATGGTTCGATACAGAACTTCCATGAATTCAGATAAGCGTTCCGTGGTCCCAATTGCATCAAAATGGGACAAGGACTGAATGGCATCCCGGGCATTTTCAATCTGCAATTTTGCCGGAACAATATCGTTCATCAGATATTTGGTTTGGCAATTATCAAACAATTCGTAACCCACAACAGGCATATTGGAAACGAATTCCTTAATCGAGTCAAGATTTTTAAAATCAACATAATGCATAGACAAAGAAAGATCCCTTATGGAAGGAGGCAGGTTTTTATAAATGGTACTCATTGCAGGCTTTTTTAAGCAGAAAACCCAGTTCAAATGAGACAATAATTGATGGAAAGGATCTCTGACCAACGTAAAGGTAAAAAAATCATTTTGGGGAACAACTTTCTTCATTTCGTACAAACGAAGATGTCCGGATACCATGTCCAACTCATCAAACCTGATTTTAGAATATTTATTATTCCGTTCTGATTCAATATGCAATCTGATTCGCTCTCGTTTATAATTCCGGGCCAACATTTCATTCACCGAAGTGCCTGCTGTTTTTGGAATATGTTGAAAAAAAATTTTTCGTTTTAAGACCATGATAAAGATATCGCTTGTTTTTGTTAAAACTGTTCACGAACACCAGTAATCCCTATTTATAATTTTGAAGAACCTTCTCTGGTGTATCGATCATAACAACTTGCCCCATTTCCAGCAACATAACCCGGTCGCAGTACTTTTTAATTGTATCCACCTGATGGCTCACATGCACAATGGTTTTTCCCTTTACCAGCCGGTTATGAAAAACCTCATCGGCCTTCTTCCGGAAATTCTGGTCGCCTACTCCGCCAAAAAACTCATCCATTAGGAAGATATCGGCTTCGGCATTAACGGCAATCGAGAACATCAGCTTGCTTTTCATTCCTGAGGAGTAATATTTCACCGGGGTATCGGCAAAGTCATCCAATTCGGCAAAGGAAATCATTTCAGCCATCCGCTCTTTGATTTCGGCGATGGACATACCCAAAACCGAAGAACACAGGGTTATATTCTGCCGTGCTGTTAATTCACTATTGAATCCCAACCCCAGTGCCAGCAACATCGATTGCCCGTTAACCTTCACCAGTCCTCCCTTATCAGGTGGAATGGCCTTGTTCATGATCTGGATCAGGGTAGATTTACCACTCCCGTTCCGCCCGATAATTCCGAAAAACTCTCCCTTTTTTATTTCCAGGTTTACATTATTCAGAGCCTGTAGTTTCCTCGTAGTCTTTCCGGTAAAAACCGAAAGGAAGCGATCGCGAATAGTATTTCCCCGATCGTGCAGAACGTACGTTTTATTAATGTTTTCGAGTTGTATCGCAATGTTGTTATCCATATCGATCCTGGAGCTTATAGAAATTCAAGCGCTTTTTTCGATTTATATTTCATGAACAGGTAGCCGGAAACCGCCAATACGAACGACACAGTCAAACCTAAACCAAGGTATTGGTAATCGGGTATTTCGTTGTGCAAAGTAACCTGTCGGATTTGTACCAGAAAGGCTGTAATGGGATTCCACATCATGAATTCATACCCCTCAAAAATGATCGATGAATCCCAGATGATGGGAATTACCCAAAAACCGGCCATCAGTACTATCGACCACAAATGATCCAGATCGCGCAAATAGATGTAAAAGGTCGACAGATAAAAACAAATCCCCAGGGTAAACATGGCTAATCCCAACCATATGGGAATCAGGTAAATCAATCTTATTGAAAAGACTGGATGAAAAAGAGCAATATCGAAGAGGATAAAAATGATGAAATTGATCAGATAACCCCAAAACTTACTGGCCAGCAACGACCAGAAAAAATCGACCTTGGGCAAGCCTATATTTTGAAGAATAAAGCGTTGTCGCTGAAATATACTGATCGCGCTTTTTGTTGCTTCGGAAAAAAATTGCCAGGTGATGACTCCGGTAAAAAGGTACAGTATAAACGAGGGATCCTGTTGGCGAAATATCAGGTACGAAAATGCAAAATAATAAATCAGGATTTGAAAAAAGGGATTCAGAAAAGCCCATAGAATCCCTAGTTTTGAGCCATAGTATCGTACATAATAATCAGTATTGGCAAAGAGATAAATGCGCTCGAGCCGGTTTCGGAATGATTTGGATATTTTCAATGCCATGGATCGTTCTAAAAGTTGGGTAAAAGTAGAAAAAATGACCGGAAAAATCATCCCGGTGTGCATTTTTACGAATTAGGCCGGATGATTCTGGCTGGTGATCCATATACTACGACCCGGGCGGGGACATCCTTTGTTACCAGCGACCCGGCACCAATAACGGATCCATCGCCAACAGAAACACTGTCGGTGATGTTGGCGCCCATCCCGATGGTCACTCCTTCGCCAATCCGGCAATGCCCGGCTATGTTTGCCCCGGGATGCACGGTGGTAAAATTCCCCAACATCGTATGATGCCCAATCGAAACATTCCTGTTGAGGGTAACCAGATTCCTCAATTCGACAAAGGGAGCCAGCACCACACCCGGATTAATTACCACACCCTTCCCCAATTTTACTGAACAGGCAAGTGACGAAAAAGGATCGATCAGCCGGGCGTAGTTGTCAAAACCAATTCCGGCCTTCTCACGAAAAAATTCGAAAACAGTCTTTTTGGCTCCCGGCAAATTAACTCCGATGCAATAGTTGGATTCTGGAGAAAAAACGCAGGCATCGTACCTTACTACCGAAGCCGTTATTCCTTCGGGCAGGTAGGGAATATCCGAAACGATATCCAGATTTTGGACTACGGTAAGCCTTACATCCCGGCTAAATTGCTTCAACGCAATTTCGACAAACATCGAAAGTGCATTGTGTCCGCATCCCAGAAAAACGATGGTTTTCATAGACAGCAGATTAGTGAAAACGGTTTGGATTGTAAAATCCCAGATCTCCGAATGCTTTGGGCTGCATCACTTTTCGCCCATGTATTTCAGCCAGTTGATGAATTCGCCGGATCAGCCCGATGTTGGTTGCAGGGATTGTTCGGGCCTCATCGTACCAGATATTGTCTTCGATGCCCACCCGAACACCCCCACCCAGGGCAATGGCCAATGCATTCATTTTTAGCTGATCGGAACCAATTCCTCCCATAGCCCAATACGCCCCCTCAGGTAGTTCTTTAACCGCCAGTCCGGCCACAATCGCATCGGCCTGAGCCGTAGAAATGTTCCCAAAAATCAGGTTGAAATAATAAGGAGGTTCCAAAAGCCCCTTAGCAATCAAATACCTTCCATAATTAATCATACCTGTATCGAAACATTCCAGTTCGGGCCGCACTCCGTATTTGTTCATTTCGGCCAGTAAAATATGGATCGTATCGGGTGCATTGATACTTGCCTGACGGGTAAAATTCAGGGAGCCCAGGGTCAGCGAGCCCATATCGGGCTGTAAACTGAGCACTT
>DAIMEA010000431.1:0-3874 GCA_036725585.1 Prolixibacteraceae bacterium
AAATCCGGATGGCACACTTTTGGGGTATTGGGTCGGTGGATGGAGAAACCCGGGGTTGGGCTTTGATGTGGGATTCGATTATCAGCATGATACCCGTTGGTCTTTTTCGGGTTCGCTTATCGACCTGGGATTTATGTCCTGGACCGGAAACATCAACAGCATGCAAATCGATGGCAATTCCCGCTGGGAAGGACTGGATCTTGCCCGGCTGCTCGATTTTTCGAACGTTGAAGAGGAAGATGATGAGCTGATTCCCTTCAGCGTGGCCGATTCGTTCTTTTTTCATGCCTTGCATCCCATCGAGCAATCTTTTGTATTAATGGCTCCCCTGAAAGCAATCCTGGCCGCTCATTATTCGCTGCCTTCAGGAATTCAGTTTTCGGCTTTTAACCAGATGATGTTTTTGAATGACTTGGTTCGGGAATCCTTTTATTTGACAGCCGCATATCCTTTGAATAAGACGTGGATCCTTACCAGTGGCTTGTCGTTAACCCAGGGTGCCTTGATTCGGATTCCCTTTTCGCTGGCCTTTAAAAGCCCGCACATCGACGCCTGTTTGTCCATCGGAAATGTGCTGGGCGTAATTTTGCCCGATTATTCCACTCAGTTTGGTGGGGCTTTTTCGCTCGTTTATAAATTCCGCCTGCCTTCCCGGTACGAAGAAAAGGGGATGAAGTATTATCCATTTTTCCGTCCTTACAGAAGGGAAGAGGGTGTCGATTAGTCGATCATAATTAAGGCGATACGCGTTATGAGGGCGGGATTGTCTATAACCACATGCAGGGTCCAGCCCACTTTCTTTACGGTTTCGTATACATCAACCGCAAAACCTTCGGGACTGGGGCGTGAATTTTTTTTATCCTTGCATTCAAACCGGTTTCCGGGGCACTCCTTGCAGGAACAACAGCAGGTTTGGTTTAATAAAAAAACCCGGGGATAATCGCATTTGAAAAGCTCTTTTTCAATTTCCAGTAAGGTTTGCGTGGTTTTTTTTGACCATTCCGAAGGATACTTGTTTTTATCGGCGTCGACCTCAAAGCGGAAAATCAAAGCATGGGAATATTCCTGAAAAAATTGGATGCATTCGGCAACTGAAGGGGTGTTGGGGGGGCAGGCGCCCAGGCCGTAATCGTTGCATCCGAAGAGACATTTAACCCGCACCCATTGACTGACCACAATTTCTTTTGGATCGATCCACTGGAAGTTGTGCAAGCCTTTCGATCGAATAATGTTCTCTATTTCAGTCTTATATTTCATTTTGCAAAAGAAGTTTAAAGATAAATATTTTTTTACATTACGGTCCGGTTTAAAACAATGAATTATTCCCCCTCTGTTATTAAAATGAATCGACATATTTGTGTCGAAAACACATGATAGACTGTAAATGGAATATAAGAAATTTGGAAAAACCGGTGTCGAAATATCTTCCCTGGGATTTGGATGCATGCGTTTCCCTATGCGAAAAGTGAACGGGAAGGATGTTGTGGATGAGGAAAAGACCATCGAAATGCTCGTGCGGGCCTACAAGCTGGGTGTGAATTATTTCGATACGGCCTGGTTCTACAACAATGGATTGAGCGAAGGGGTTTTGGGAAAAGCGGTTAAGGACTTTAGGGACGATGTTCTCTTATCGACAAAAAGCCCCGGGCACCTGGTGAAAAAACCCGGCGATTACCGCCGGATTCTTGAAGAACAGTTGAAACGTCTGGATACCGGGCACATCGACTTTTATCACTTTCACGGCATCGGATACGAAAGTTTTTTGGAAACCGACCGACGTTCGGGGTGGATCGACGAAGCACAAAAGGCCTGCTCCGAGGGACTGATTGATCACATTTCCTTTTCCTTTCACGACGATCCGGTGAACATGATCCGGTTGATTGATCTGGGTTTGTTCGAGTCGGTGTTGTGTCAATACAGTGTTGTAGACCGGAGCAATGAGGAAGCCATGGCCTATGCCCGGCAGAAGGGATTGGGCGTGGTGGTGATGGGACCCCTCGGGGGAGGCCGGGTTACCGGTTTGCCCAAAGGTCTGACGCAACAACTGGGAATCAACGTGAAAAGCAATGCCGAACTGGCCCTGCGTTTTGTGTTTGCCAATCCCCATATCGATTGTGCTCTTTCGGGGATGCAAAACCTTCAGATGCTTGAGGAGAATGCCCAAATAGCAGCCCGTCGGGAACCGCTATCTCCAGTTGAAATCAATGCTATCAGGGAAATAATGCAGGAGAACGAGCGTTTATCCGATTTGTATTGCACCGGATGTGGGTATTGTCAACCCTGTCCGGAGGAAGTGAATATCCCCGAAATTTTTAAATTGATGAATTATTACCGGATTTATGGGATTAAGGAGTATGCTCAAAACGGGTATGCCGAAATCGGTGTCAATGAATGGGTACCCGGAAACCGGGCCAATGCCTGTATCGGATGTGGCGAATGCGAAAGCAAATGTCCCCAGAAGATACCCATCATTGCGCAGTTAAAAGAGTGTCATAAAGTTTTGGACCAAAAATCATGAAAATCAATATACAAGATAGATCTCTTCGATGAGTTTCTCCAGTTTGGATGCCATTTCAAAACTTCCGCATTCGAAGTGGTTCACAATCACACAAAAGGCGATTTCTGTTCCTTTTTGGGTCGTCATGTAACCGGCAAAGCTGCGGACACCCTTCATCGATCCGCTTTTAGCCCTGAGTTTTCCTTTTAAAAACGAATCCTGGAAATAGTATTTCTGTGTTCCATCCATTCCGGTTACGGGTATCGATTGAAAAAATTCTTCATACCACCGACTGTTGTTTTTCATGAAAACCAATAGGTCGGTCAGGGTTTGGGCTGTGAGGGTGTTTTGTCGCGACAGTCCGCTGCCATCGGCCAGTTTAAGAGTACCGTTAATGCCTTTCGACTTCCAGAAATCCATAAGCGCTTCGGTGCCTTTTTCGCTTGTGCCTTCCCCTTTTTGTGTCAGGGCTATTTGTTTCAGGATCGCTTCGGCATACAGGTTGCTGCTTTCGTGGTTCATTTTTTCAACAATTTGTGAAAGGGCCGGGGAGGACCAAACACCCATAATCTGTAACCGATCGGTGGGGATTTGTTTCTGGCTTACTTTTGCTTCACCGGTAACAACAATGCCTGAATCGGATAAAGATTCCTTTAACTGGTATGCAGTTAAAAGAGCCGGGTTGGGTATGGATGCTTTTATTGGATAACTGCTTTTACCCGAAGGAAGTGTTCCCCGAATGAGTCGGACGTTGTTGTTTGCATTCCCAAAAACCGTCGTTCCGTCTTTTTGTTCCGCTGAGGATACGACTTCGTTTTTTAGAATAAGTTTGGGTATTTCGGGTTGAATGTTAATGATTTCAGTCGGTTTATCGTTTTCAACCGGAGTTTGGAATTCGATCGAAAACGTATTGTCGAATACATTGATCCCCGACGCGGCGGCCCCGTAATAATTGCCCAGGTCTTCCCACAACCACGACGGAGGGACATCGATGTCGGAAAAGCAATGGGGATCGGCAATGATCGTTCCGTCAATGGTGTCGATTCCAGCGGTTTGAATCATCGAAATCCAGACCGACAAAAATGCCGGTTTTTCCTTCTCTATAGAAAAATAACCCGAACCCAGAGAAGGGTCGCCTCCTCCCGAAATAATCACGTCTCCCGACAGTTTTCGGTTTTCCATTTTTCCGTTGGCACAAAGCAATGTTTTGAATTGGAAGTTGCCACCAAGGATTTCAAGCGCTGCTGCCGAGGTGAGCAGCTTCTGTACGGAGGCAGGAACCAGGCAGTATTGGGGATTTGTGGCGAGCAGTGTTTCACCGGTGTTGCATTCTACCACGCTGATGCTGACCGGAGCATGAACAAGCGCATCGTCGGC
>DAIMEA010000432.1:0-3841 GCA_036725585.1 Prolixibacteraceae bacterium
TAGAGCACATCCCTTTTAAGGATGGGGTCCTGGGTTCGAGCCCCAGCTGGGTCACAAGGAGACTTTTTAGTCTCTTTTTTTTTGTATGAACATACGTGCGTGTAATGAAAACATAGCTTCCATTATTCCTTCCATTTTTCCAAAGCGTGTAAATCAAAAAAAAAGTAGTTTTATCGCGACAACGAACGTGAAAACCATTTGTGTCAAAGCATCGGGTTTGTTTCGTTTTACCAAAACAATAAATGATGAAAAGATTTTTTCCGCTTCTTTTTTGGGTATACCCTACGTTGTTCGTTCTGCTTTTGGGCACATCCTGTTCCGACCGGAACGAAGTTGTATCGGAATTGCCGGCTCCAAAGGAATTGTACATTCCCGATACCGTGTGGATGGTTCCCCCCGGAAACGATTATACGTGCGATACCAGCGAGTTTGCCTTTGCCCGTATGAGGCAGTCGGAAAACATAGCCCTGTTCTGGTCAAAAGAATACGGCACCGATCCCACAGCCCATCCCGATACCCTGAAGCGGTTCCGGGTGGATGAACTGGTAGCCGAGGGTGACCGTATTTACCGGTACTACGTCGATACGATGCAGTTTGTGGAAAAAGGAAAATCGGTGTCCGACCGCTACAAACAACTGATCTACATCATCGGCGGGGAAGGCGGTACAGCCTTTGGCGGGGGCGAGGATGAAAAGGTGGGCATATTCTGGGCCCCTGCGGTCCGGATGCACAAACCCCCTTATGGCGCCCTGGCCCACGAGATGGGGCATTCGTTCCAGTATTTTCTGAAAGCCGACAGTTTTCCAACATTTACAGTGGGTTATGCGATGTACGAAATGACCTGCCAGTACATGCTCTGGCAAGTTTACCCCGAATGGATGACCTTCGAGAATTACCACCTGGTCGACTTTATGAAACAAACCCATTATGCCTTCCTGCACGAGATCAATATGTATCATTCGCCCTATGTGCTTGAGTATTGGTCGGACAAACACGGTCCGGATTTTATCGGGAAGCTGTGGCGGGAAGCCCGCGAGGGCGAAGATGCGGTAGAGACCTATCAACGGATTACCGAAATCGGTCAGGAGGAGTTTAACGACGAAATCTTCGATGCAGCCCGCCGCTTTATCACCTGGGATTTGAAGCGTATTCAGGAAGTGGCCCGGCCCTATCGCAACCAACACAGTTGCCTTCTCGACTCAGTGGGAGGAGGCTGGTACCGGGTAGCCGAAAGCCGGTGTCCCCAGGATTACGGGTACAACGGGATCCGGCTTGCGGTGCCGGAGACCCGACGTACGATCCGGCTTCAGTTTAAAGGCATCCCCGGAGCCGATGGTTTCCATGTTGTCGATGCGGAAAGAGCCGGCTGGCGCTATGGTTTCCTGGCTTATACGAGTGAGGGAAAACGCGTGTACGGGGCCATGCATTCCGCTTCCGAAGGAGAAGCAGGCTTTAAGGTCCCGGCAAATACCGAATATCTGTGGCTGGTGGTAACGGGCGCCCCTGCGAAACACGAACAGCGGAAAATGAGCCGGCGCGGGGAGGGGAATGCCGATGAACAGTGGCCATACGAAATTAAACTAACGGGGACCTCCCTGCTCCAATAGGTTTATTCTAGTTCGAGCACTACGGGGCAATGGTCGCTGCCCATGATCCCGCTCAAAATAGAAGCGCCCTGAACCGCCGTCATAAACGATTGGCTCACGAGAAAGTAATCGATTCTCCAGCCGATGTTTTTGGCCCGGGCAGCAGCCCGGTAGCTCCACCACGAATAGGCTTCGGTTTTGTCGGGATAAAAATGCCGGAAGGTATCAACCAGCCCGTTTTGGGTCAGGCGGACCATACCATCAATTTCTTCCTGCATATAGCCGGCATATTTGTTGTAATTGGCTTTTGGATTGGCCAGGTCGATATCGCGATGGGCTACGTTGAAATCGCCGCAGGCGACAACCGGTTTTTTGCTTTCCAGATTCTTCAGATAGTGGAAAAAAGCCTGATCCCATTCCTGGCGATAGCCCAGTCGTTTTAATTCACTGCCCGAGTTAGGCACGTACACATTCACCAAAAAGAAGTTTTCGTATTCGGCACACAGCACCCGGCCTTCGCTGTCGTGTTCTTCAATACCCATGCCTGTTGAAACACCGACGGGCTCTTTACGCGAAAGAATGGCGGTTCCCGAATACCCCTTTTTTTCGGCTGCGTGGGCATACAGATGGTATCCGCCAAGCCCCGACAGGGCCTGGGCAACCTGTTGCTCATCGGCCTTGGTTTCCTGCAGGCAAAGTACGTCGGGGTTCATGGCATTCAGATCGGTAAAAAAGTTTTTTTGAACGATGGCCCGTATGCCGTTTACATTCCAGGAAATGATTTTCATTATACCGGTGTTTTTTTTGTTTCTATACAATTTCAAAGATACTGTTTTCCTGTTGAAAACAGTGTTCGTTTTCAACCTTTATGGATCCCAATATGCATCGTTATTAATGCATTTTTTGGGAGCGAATGCCTGTTCTCAGCCCGGTAAACAAGCTTCGATGAACAATTGTTCATAAAAGTATTCATAACTTTTATAGAGGATGCGTGCTATGTAAAATAAGTTCGTTACATTTAAGCAATCAATCAAAACTGAATTGTGGATGTGGTTGCTTGAAAAGCGTTCGTTAAACGGTTTGAATAGCAAAAGAGGCTGCTGAAAAGGCAGCCTCTTGTATTGTAAGGAGTTCAGGAATTATGTTCCCGGTCGTATTGCTTGATTTTTTCGAGTACATCCGGCTCAGCGCTTTCGTATAGATCACGAATGAAAGGGTCGGAAAAGGAATAGGTTCGTTCTTCAAGGCTTAGTTCTCCAACCCGGTCGAAGAGCATTTCTTTCGCCTGCTGGATGTCGCGTCCGTAAATGTGGTACGAATCGGCCTGCCAGTTCAAACGGCCCAGTTTCACAATCCTTCCGGTTCGGCGGGTAATTTCGGCAGCGATGATTTCCTTGTTAAACTGAATGAATCCGAACATATTCATGAAGCTGGCGCCCCAGGCATCGTTGCTTCGAAAGCGGATGTTGCTGTTGAGCCACCAGGTTCCGTCTTCATCTTCCAGGATCCGGTACCAGAGCGACTGCAAACAGGGAGGATCAAAGCAAGTCAGATCGAGGTTGGGCATCCAGGTAATCATTTGAGCCTGTCGGGTAAAAGGCTGTTGGCAGAGCTTGTCGATAACGGCTTCAATCTGGTTGATTTTGAACGGTCCCTGTTCCCCACGGGTCCCCCCGGTATTTTCCATCCATATACCGTATTTTTCGAGACGTGCGTGGTAGGTATATTCCCAACGGGTATCCCCGGGGTCGTTCATGTTTTTGACCCAGTGGTCTTTATAACCTTTGAGTTCGAGAACGTATTCTTTCAGTTGCTCAATTCCCGACGGAAAAGCCATGTGGATCATGGGTTCGCTTTCGGGCTCTTCGATCGTGAGGTTCAGCGTGGCATCGATACTTTCGGGATCGCCCGGTTTGTCGTACTGGGTTTTAAACCGGATGCCCTTTTCGTATAAGCCGGTCAGGGCTTTCTCAAAACCTTCGGCCAGCGATCGTCCCTGGACACAAATTACCGGAATGTTTTTCATGTTGTGCTTTTTTTCGTGTGCGCCCTGAAATTAAGCAAAAGGAATGAAGCGGAGAAAAAAGCCGGGGCAAAGTTATAAGGCGGTTTTTCACAATGGGGCGATGACCGTTGTTAACGGGTGTCATTCCGAGGGAATCCCGATGTACATCGGGAGACGAGGAATCCCTTCGCATATGGTGTCATTCCGAGTCCCCATCCCGGTTTCGGGAAAAATAATTTAATGACGTATG